>NZ_JBMDKF010000010.1:0-208067 GCF_057809575.1 Azospirillum sp. FG154
TATCCCGCAAAACCACCCCACGCCTCCCCCTCACCCCGGCCCTCTCCCCGGGGGGGAGAGGGGGAGGGGCGCGTGGGTTGGTGGGGCATCGTCAGCCGAAAAATTGCACATCTTGCCAGAACGCGCGTTTGCGCGTGTAGTGAGGCCCGGCGCAAGGCGGCGAGGGTGTGGGCGGATGGTTCGGGTGCGGGGTTGGCTGGAAGCCCGGAGGAAAGCGACGGCGAATTCGGAGCAGGGCCACCGGCCCACCGCATGGGTCGCCATACTGCTGCTCGAAGTGATCGTTTTGCTGTTGGGGCCGGTTCTGTGGGCTGTGGGCGGCTGGGACTTGATCGGCGATAAGACCCGCCTTGCCCTCGACGCTTTCGATGCGATCAGCGAACCGGACAAAAAAGTCGAAGCCTATGGCAAGCTGGTGTCCACCATCGGGCTGCTCGCCGCCGCGCCGATTGGCATGATCGGGGTCGGTCTGGCCGTCTGGCGCACCTGGAACCAACACCGCGACGGAACGACGGCGATCCGCAAACTGGACGCCGAAGCCTACGCCAAAGCGGCGGAAGCCTTCGCCAAGGCGGTGGAGCAACTGGGCCACGACAAATCATCCATCCGCATGGGGGCGGTTCTGGCCCTGGAGGCGTTGGGAAAATCCACCCCGCGCCTGCTGTCCCAAACCATTGAGATTCTTTGCGCCTATATTCGAGAAACACGAGCCACGCCGTCAACCAAATCGGCAAATAAAGGCATGAAAGGAGCTTTTTACATATCACCACCAGAAGATATTAAGTTAATGATATATGTTATCAGTAGTTTAAAATGCAAAGATAAAGAGAATGCAATATTGATTGATCTTTTTTGCGCAGACATTGGCAAAATCACAATAGAAAATGCTAATTTTATTTTCTCTAATATGATTGGCATGAATTTAAACGGATCTCAATTAATTGGCGCAAAATTGGATGGATCAAAATTGCACAGAACCGATCTTAGTGGATCCAACTTAAAAAACGCGAGTCTAACTAAGACAAAATTTAATTTTGCAAACCTTGAATATGCCAATCTTTCTAAATCAAATCTAACCATGTCTAGCCTAGAATATGCAAATCTAACAAAAGCTGACATGAGCAAGGCGAATCTGACCGGAGCCGACTTAAGCGGAGCCAACCTCACCGAGACCATCTTTAGCAACACCATCCTCCCCGATGGCCGCGTCTGGACCGGCAAAGGCCCCCCCACCGCCCCACCCCCGTAACGAATGCGTGAGCGCCGACATTTTCCATACCCTCCGCCCCATGGCTTGCGTACAAGCAGGACGGAAGCCCCTTCGCGATCAGGGTCATCACAAAACGGGCGGTTGGGATGGAAATTCATCAGGTTCAGTATTTCATGGCGCTGTGCCAGACCTTGAACTTCACCCGCGCCGCCGACGCCTGCGGGGTGACGCAGCCGTCTTTGACCAAGGCGATCAAGAAGCTGGAAGACGAGATGGGCGGGCCGTTGTTCCGGCGGGAGCGCGGGTTGACCCATCTGTCCGATCTGGGCCGTCTGATGCGCCCGCATCTGGAGGCGGTGTTCAACGCCAGCGAAATGGCCCGGCATCAGGCCGAAAGCTGGCGCAAGCTGGACCGCGCGCCGCTGCGCGTCGGCTTGATGTGCACCATCGGGCCAGGGCGGATGGTCGAATTCCTCAAACGGGTCCGCCGCGAAATCCCCAACGTCGAGGTCACGCTGAAAGACGCGCCGGGCCGCGAGGTGGTGCGATTGTTGATGGAGGGGGAACTCGACGTCGCCTTCGTCGGCCTGCCCGACCTGCCCGACCGCTGCGACCATGAGCTTTTGTACCGCGAACGCTACACCGTCGCCTTCGCCCCCGGCCATCGGTTCGAGGCGATGGACCGCGTGCCGTACCAGGAGCTGCACGGCGAAGAGTATCTGTCCCGCCTGAACTGCGAATACCCCGATCATTTCTCGGCGCTCGGGGTTCCCGACACGGTGGACGTCCGCGTCTGCTACGCGACGGAGCGGGAGGATTGGGTGCAGGCGCTGATTCTGGCCGGGATGGGCTGCGCCGTCATGCCGGAATTCCTGCCGATTCTGCCGGGCATCGCCACGCGGGTGATCGTGGAGCCGGAAATCGCCCGCGAAATCCGGCTGGTGATGGTGTCGGGCCGCCGCCACTCCCCCGCCCTGCGCAGCTTCGTGGCGCTGGCCAAACGCCACGCCTGGGTCGCCGGGGGGTAAGTTTGGCTCTGTCTGACGGCGAATTGCGAATTTTTCGTCTCAGTCCGGCGCGGACCGCAACGGTGATGTCGCTTTTCTCCGGTCGTTTTATGATAGGGTGCGCACAGCCGGGGCCGTTCTACGGTCGCGACGCGCGGCGTTGCGCCCAAATCAAGGGATAGCCGCCGCCTGCCCGGCTTTCGGGACGCGAAAGGGAATTGCATTGAGCGACGAGTTTAAGAACGTCACGGCGACGGTGAAATGGTTCAAGCCGGAAAAAGGGTTTGGTTTTGTCCGTCTGGCCGACGGCACGGGCGAGGCGTTCCTCCACGCGTCGGTTCTGGCCGCCGCCTCTCTGGCCAACCCGGTGGAAGGCACGACGCTGGTCTGCGACATGGCCCAAGGGGCCAAGGGGCCGCAGGTCGTCGCCATTCATTCGGTGACTCCGCCGGAAAATCCCCCCGCCCCGCGCGCCCGTCCGGCCCGCCCCCAGCGCGGCGCGCCGCCCGTCGGCCAACAGCCGCAGCCCGACTATGGCGACGTCGCCGCCGCCCCGCCCCGCGCGCCCAAGCCGCCGCGCGAGCGCCGCGAACGCCCGGTCGAGCCGGTCGGCCCGGCGGTCATGGCCTATGGCACCGTGCGCTGGTACAATCTGGACAGCCAGTCCGGCCTGATCGAGCCGTGGGAAGACGGCGCCGACGTCTTCTTTGACCGGGCCACCCTGCGCCAGTCCGGCCTGGAAATCGTCGCCGACGGCGAAGACGTCCGCTATGTCGCCTATGGGGCGGAAGACGCGCCGGTAGCCCAGCGGGTCGAGTTGATCTGAACCCTCTGTCCGGCGGCCCTGTTCCATCGCTGACGTTCCAACGCTGACGTTCCAGCGCGTCGCGGGGGGCCAAGGCCGCCGAACATCAGGACAATCATCAATACCGCACCTGCACAAAGTCCTGCACACTGTCCATCTTATGGTTGATGGACCGCCTGCGTCGGAGAATCCGGCCCAAGACCGGCCCTGACGAAACGACGCGCGCGTTCAAGGTGCAGCATGCCCGGAATGATCTTTCCCGACCTTGTCATCCATGGCGCGTTCAGCCTGTCGCTGTTTGGGCTGTGGGCCTTGTCGCAGGCCATCGTCGGATTCCGTCTCAGCGCCGGGCAACAGCGGATTCTGCGCGTCGGCGCCTTCGCTCTGGTCGGCTGGCTGACCCTCTGGCTCAGCCTTCAACCGGACGCTGGTTTGCGGCTCGACCCGCGCGGCGCCGTCATTGGGTTGGCCACCGCCTATTCCGGGCCGTTCGGCGGCGCGCTGACCGCAGCGGTCTGCGCGGCGACCCGCTGGTGGTATGGCGGGCACGGCGCCGTCGCCGGGATGATCGGCGTCGGCGTTGATTGGTTGGTCTCGCTCCTGGTCGTGCTTTGGCTGTGGCGGCCGGGCGTCAGCCGGATTGTCCGGCTTTCCCTGTTGGGCGTCGCCGTCGGGGCCGCCGAGGCGACGTCCTTGCTGCTGACGCCGGGGGCCGCCGCCGCGACCACCGCCTTCGCGACGTTCGGCGGCAGCCTGTTCGCCATCCAAGCGCTTGGCGTCCTGCTGTTCGGCGCCATGATCGATCTGGCCGACGAGCGCCGGGCGTTGGACGGCATGCTCCAGAACCGGCTGGACAGGTTGGACGCGGTGTTGCGGCAAACGATCGACGCCTTCACCAAATTCACCATCCACACCGACCCCTACACCGCCGGGCACGAGGCGCGGGTCACGGATTTGTGCGTGGCTCTGGCCCGTCGGATCGGCTTTGACGAAGAGCGGCTGCGTGGGATGGAGTTGGCGGCCAAGACCCACGACATCGGCCTTATGCAAATTCCTTCGGAAATCCTGCTGCGCCCCCGCCGCCTGACCCCGCTGGAGTTCGAGTTCGTCAAGAAACACCCCGACGTTGGTTGGGAAATCCTGCGGTCCATTGATTTTCCCTGGCCGGTCGCCGACATCGTTCGCCAGCATCACGAAAATTTTGACGGCACCGGCTATCCCCAAGGCCTGAAGGGAGAGGAAATTTTGATCGAGGCCCGGATTCTGCGCGTCGCCGACATGCTGGAAGCCCTGTGCTCCCACCGCCCTTTCCGCTCCGCCCTGTCGCTGAACGACGCCATGGAAACCCTGAAAGACGCGCGGGGAACCGCGCTCGACCCGCAAATCGTCGATCACTGCGTCGCTCTGGTGTCTCAGGGGGGCTATCGCTTCCCACCGACGATCAGCGGCCTGTCCGCCGCCGTGCCGCTGTGATGAAACCGCCCGTCATGACGTCCTCATCCTTGGAAAACACGGTGGTCGCAGAGCCTCCCGCACCCGCTCCTCCGCTGGAGCGGAACGCCTTTTTCAACGCCTTTTCCACCATTCTCGCCGCCCAATGCCCGACCGACGGAATCCATCCCCGGTTGTTCGTCAAGGACGCCAACGGCGTCTATCTGCACGTCAACGCCGCGTTCGCCGCCGACCAGGGGTTGACGCCCGCCGACATGATCGGCCGCACCGACCGCATGTTCTACCCCGAAGAGCTGGTGGCCCGGTACCGGCACGACGACCTGCGGGTTCTGGCCTCCGCCCAACCGCTCAGCGTCGAGGAGCCTTATCCGTCCGACGGCGCGCAACGGATGGTGCGGACGACCAAAGCCCCCATTCTGGACGGCGACGGGCGCCCCATCGGCGTGCTGGGCGTCCTCATCGACATCACCAAACAGATGGAGGCCGAACAGCGGGCCGAACAGCATCGTTGGATGTTGAGCGAGGGGGAACGGCTGGCCCATTTGGGAAGCTGGCGCTACCACAGCGCCAACGACCATTTTGAATGGTCTGACGAGCTGCTCCAAATCGTCGGGCTGCCGCCCGATCAAACGCATGGGACTCTGGCCGACTTCACCACCCATGTTCACGACGAAGACCGCGCCGCCATCGACTCGGTCTTCCGCCACATCCACGAACAGGATGGATCCTGGCAGCGGAACGCCCGCATACGTTTGGCGAACGGCGACGTTCGGCATGTGGTCATTCGCGGTCGTTCGATCCACCGAAACGGAAAGCCCGCGCAGGCCATCGGCGCCGTCCAGGACGTCACCGAACTGAAAACACGGGAACTTGACCTGCAACGGGTGAACTGGACGCTGCGCGCCGTCACCGAGTCCGGCGCCGCCTTGATCCGCAGCTCCTCCGAACTTGAACTGATGAGCACGGTGTGCGAAGCGCTGACGTCTGACGACATCTTCGTTCTGGCCGCCATCGCCGAACCGCTGGACGACGCCGACAAATCCATCGTCATCCGCGCCGCCGCCGGGCAGGCGGTCGCCTACATCGACGGCATCACCCTGTCCTGGGCCGACACCCCGCACGGGCGCGGGCCATCGGGAATGGCCGTGCGCACCGGCAGGCCCGCCATCATCAACGACATCCAAAGCGACCCGCGTTTTTCCGCCTGGGCGGAGCGGGCCGTCGCCGCCGGGATCCTCTCGTCCATCGCCGTTCCCGTGCGCGCCGGGCGGTCGACCATCGCCGTCATGGGGGTCTACGCGGCGGAACCGAACGCCTTTGGCCCGGAAGAGGTCGCGCTGTTGGAACGCTTCGCCGACAATTTGGGATTCGGCATCGACGCCCGCCGCACCCGCCACGCCCTCGACGCGGCGCAAGCCGAACGCGAGATCGAGATCGAGCGTTTTCGCCGGGGCATGGAACTGACCATCGAGGCGATCTCCTCCACCGTCGAATCGCGCGATCCCTACACGGCGGGGCACCAGCGCCGGGTCGGCGACATCGCCACCGCCATCGCCGCCGAAATGGGGTTGGACTCCTTCTTCATCCAAGGGCTTCGTCTGGCCGCCATGGTCCATGACGTCGGCAAGATCCAAATCCCGCTGCAAATCCTGTCCAAGCCCGGCAAGCTGTCCACCATCGAATTTGAACTCATCAAGACCCACACGACCGCCGGGTACGAGATTCTGAAGGGGCTTGACCTGCCCTGGCCTTTGGCCGAAGCGGTGCACCAGCATCACGAGTATCTCGACGGCAGCGGTTATCCGCGCGGCATCCAGGGCGACGCCATCATTTTGGAGGCCCGCATCCTGACCGTCGCCGACATCGTCGAATCCATGTCGGCCCCCCGCCCCTACCGCCCGGCGCTGGGGCTGAAAGCCGCGCTGGACGAAATCACCCGCCAACGGGGCGACCGCCTGGATCCGCAGGTGGTCGACGCCTGTCTGCGCCGCTTCCAGGGCAAATCCACGCTGGAGTGAAAGCGGTTGGCGGAATCCACAAATCAAACGTCTTTTGTCGCAACTTGTCGCCGTTGGATGAATGGCGTCATCCGTCAGCATCAGGCATCATAACCGCAAGCAGGGGCGGGAATTTCGCTCGACACAGCCGTGCAAGTTGCAAAACATGAAGCTTTTTTCCAGCCGATTCATTACCGCCGCCGCTGTGCTTTGCGTTGCCGTCTTGCCGCCATCCTTGGCCTTCTGTCTCGATCTGACGCCGGAAGAGCGGCAATATCTTGACGCCTCCGGTCCCATTTCTTATTGCGTCGATCCCGACTGGGCGCCCTATGAAACCGTCACCGAACGCGGCGCGCATGTCGGCATCGGCGCCGATCTGCTGCGTCTGGCGGCGTCGCGCGCCGGTCTATCCCTGCGTCTGGTGGTGACGAAGGATTGGGAGGACAGCCTCGCCCAATCCAAGGCGGGAAGCTGCACGCTGCTGAATTTCCTGAATCAGACGCCCAAGCGCGACCTCTGGCTGGATTTCACCGAACCGCTCTTCATCGACCCCAACGTCATCATCACCCGCGAAGGCCATCCTTTCGTCGCCGATCTCGCCGGTCTGTCGAACGAAACCCTGACGCTGCCGAAAGGAACCTCGATCGAGGAGCGGGTGCGGCGGGATTTCCCCAACCTGCGCATCCTGCTGAGCGCCAGCGACGCCGATTCCTTCGCCATGGTGGCGGAAAAGAAAGCGGACATGACCATCCGGTCGATGACCGTGTCCGTCTACACCATCAAGAAGGAAGGCTGGTTCAATCTGAAAATCGCGGGCCAGCTTCCCGGCTATGACAACCATCTGCGCGTTGGCGTCGTGAAGGATCACCCCGTTCTGCGGAGCATTCTGAGCAAGGCCATCGCCACCATCACCCCGCAAGAACGCGCGATGATCGCCAACACGCACGTCGCCATCAACGTTCAAACCGCCCTTGATTACGATCTGATCGGAAAGATCGCCTTCACCTTCGCCATGGTCACGTTGACCAGCCTGTTCTGGATCCTCAAGCTCACCAGGCTGAACCGAAAGCTGAAGATCCAGTCGCAAACCGACAGCCTGACCGGCTTGGCCAACCGGGCCAGCCTGAACGAGCGCTTCACCAAAGAGATCGAACGGTCGATCCGGTACGGTCGCCCGCTGTCGATCATCATGATCGACCTTGACCATTTCAAGGCGATCAACGATCTGCTTGGTCATTTGGCGGGCGACAAGACGCTTCAGGAGTTCGCGGTCGTCGCCAAGGCCAACACCCGCGCCATCGACACCGTCGGACGTTGGGGTGGCGAGGAATTCCTGGTCATCTGTCCGGAAACCGACGCCGGAGCGGCGATGATCGTCGCCCGGCGTCTGTGCGACGCCGTGCGCGCCCACGCCTTTTCCACCGGTTGGACGCACACGATCAGCGTCGGCGTCGCCGCCCTGGCGAACGGCGACAGCCTGGACAGCCTCCTGCACCGGGCCGACAAGGCCATGTATCTCGCCAAAAACCAGGGGCGCGATCAGGTTTGCCTGGAGGAGGCGCTCGCCAAACCGGAACGGCGCGACGGCGCATCCGCGAAACAGCCCGCTGAAACAGCCAACTGAGCCGGATGCGCGCGCTCTGTTCAGCCCCGGTTCAGCCAAACAATGGTTGAGTGCGGGCCGACGCGCAAAGAGGCCGAGCGCCGATGAGCGGAGCCATCCCGTGGCCATGACGGCATGACCCTTTTTGTGTATTTTCTCGCTGATTCTCCGATTTTCAACTTTCCATTGACGAGCGTGCTCCGATGGCCCTGCCAACCTACCGATCGATTCTGGCGCGCGTGACGGTGGCCGCGCTGGCGGTGGCCGTCGTGGTCGGGAGCGTCGCCTTTATGGTCGAAATGGAAATCGCCGACGAGTTGGTGTCCGATCTGGCCAAACGGGAATCCAGCGCCTTTCTGGCCGAAGCCCGCGACCTGTTGCCCGGCGTCACGGCGGATCACGCGAACCGCGACAAAGCCGACGCCCTTCTCAACCGCTTCATGCAAAGCCGAATCAAGACCAATCAGGTCGGAACCGGCGGAATTTTCATCGTCGCCGAACTCTACGACGCCACGCAGACCAAAACCGCCGAATACATCGCGCCCGGAGCGGAGTGGGCGGAGGAGCGGTTGAAAAGCAACCGGCACGCCTTCCCCGCCGCTGGAAAATCCCAATACGAACGCTTCACCATCGACGGACAATTCTTCATCCAGACCATCGAGTCCCTGTCAGACCATGATGGAAAACCCCTGGGCTATTTCGAGAGTGTTTTCCAACTGTCGCCGGAACATTCCCGCGAAATCGTCAAGGACACCGCCACCGTCGTCGGCGTCTCGTCCCTGTCGGTTCTGCTGGCGGCGTTGGTGCTGCTGCCGATCTTCGTCGCCTTCAACCGAAGCGTCATGGGCTTGTCGCGTCAATTGCTGAACGCCAACATCGACATTCTGACGGTGTTGGGCAGCGCCATCGCCAAGCGCGACAGCGACACCCACGCCCACAATTACCGCGTCACCATCCTGGCCATTCGTTTGGCCGAGGCGATGGGGCTGGACGCCGCCGCCATCCGGCGGCTGGTGAAGGGCGCCTTCCTGCACGACGTCGGCAAGATCGCCATCCCCGACCGCATCCTGTTGAAGCCCGGCAAGCTGGACGCCGACGAATTCACGGTGATGAAGACCCACGTCGTCCACGGGCTGGACATTCTGCGCGCGTCCGATTGGCTGACCGACGCCGCCGACGTGGTGGGCGGGCATCATGAGAAATTCGACGGGTCGGGCTATCCACGCGGGTTGACGGGTGAGGCCATTCCAATCGCCGCCCGCATTTTCGCCATCGCCGATGTCTTCGACGCCCTGACCTCCCGCCGCCCTTACAAAGATCCCATGCCCTTCGACAAGGCGATGGGCATTTTGCAAGAGGGGGCGGGCCGGCATTTTGACCCGGCGGCGCTTGCCCGCTTCACCGGAATCGCCGCCCCCCTTCACGCCCATCTGAGCGCGCTGGGCGACGATGGCGTGGAGGGGGAGTTGCGGCGGCTGGTCGCCCAGTATTTTGATGGGACGTGACGCCGGTCAGGCGTCCGCCACCACAATGGTCGGTTCGTGCGTCACCGGGAAATTCACCGACCGGGCGACGAAGCATTTCTCCGCCGCCGTGTGGTGCAAACGCAGGGCCTTGTCCGCGTCCGATCCCGGCGCCAGCGTGACGCGGGGGCGCAGGACGGCGCTGACGAACTGGCCCGCGCCGTCGGGCTGTTCCTCCATCACGCCTTCGGCCTCGTCCTCATAAGCGGTGACGATCACCCCGGCGACGGCGCACAGATGCAGATACCAAAGCTGATGGCAGGACGACAGCGCGCCGACCAGCAGATCCTCCGGATTCCAGCGGGCGGGATCGCCGCGAAAGCTAGGATCGGAGGAGGCGGCGATGGGCGCCTTCGCTCCCGCGCTCAGGCTGTGATCGCGGCTGTAGCCTCGGTAGGATGACGTTCCGGTTCCCTGATTGCCCGTCCAGTCGAGCCGAATTTGGTAGCGATGAAGCTTGTTGGTCATCTCAACCCCCTCCCCTCTTTCGTTTCCACTGTTGATCGCGTCAACCCATTCACATCAACCCATTCACATCACCAGGGCCAGCAGGACCGGCAGGCCGAGGAAGGCCATCAGGGTCGAGCCGAGCACCATTCCGGCGACCTCTTCGGGCGCGTTGTCGTAACGCAGCGCCCACAAATAATTGAACACCGCCACCGGCATCGCGCTTTGCACCAGCACGACGCCGCGCATCGTTCCGGTCAACCCCATCGCCGACACCACCAGCCAACCGATGGCGAAGCCCAGACCAAGCCGCAGCGCCGACATCGACAGCGCCCGCAACGCCCCGGTCAACCGCAACCCGGACAGCGCCACCCCCAGCGACAGCAGCATCAGCGGCACCGCGCAATTGCCCAGCAGGGTCGTGGTGTTGGACACCCACACCGGCGGCGTGACGTTGGTCATCTGCATGCCGATCGCCAGCGCCACCGCGTAGATCACCGGGGTGCGAAGCGCCTGGGCCAGACTGAAGCGCCCAGCGGCCAAAGCCGGTCCAAAGGTGAATTGCGACACCGACATCATGGCGAAGAACAGCACCGCCAAACTCAACCCCTCCTCGCCAAAGGCGAACAGGCAGACCGGCAGGCCGAGATTGCCCGCGTTGGGAAAGCTCATCGCTGGAAGATAAACCCGCAACGGCAGCCGGGCCGCCAGCAGGATGGGAACGGACGCCAACCCGGCCAGCCCCATGCAGGCCATCGCCGCCAGCGCCATGTCCCCCATCACCGCGCCGCTCATGTGCAGACGGGTCAGGGAGGAAAAAACCAGACAGGGCGAGGAGACGTTGATGGCGAAGGTGGTGATGAACGCGCTGTCATAGGGCAGCTTGGCGCGACGCCAACCAAACCCGATGGCCGCGACCACCAGCACGGGCGCGATCACGCCAAAGGCGTCGGCCAACACAGCCAGCGATGACAGGGAAATCGACATGGAACCATCACGCTTGCGGATCGGTTCCGCACCATGATGGCAAATCCCGCCGCCGTCACCCTCGACAGCCCCCGCTTTCACGCAAGGCAGGAACGCGGCGACCACCGATCATTGGCGCCCTCAACCCAACGGATTCGCCAATCAACCGATTCGCCTATGCCCTTTCTCTGGACCGCTCAGAGATTGGGCGGACCGCTGACCTATTGGACAGTTCACAACCGCATACGGACAAGAGCGCGAAAGCAGGCATGCCGGTTGCGTAATATTTATCTCATTATCGTAGCGAATTGTAACGCCGCTTGAGCCTTGGCGGCGCAACTGTCTATGGTGTGCGTTGATAATTTTGTGGTCCCGGATGACACTCTCCACAAGCGTTCAAACGGTCGTTCGACCTCTGAACAATACCACGCAACAGACGAGTCGGCGTCCAAGCCCACACAGCCGCCGGTTCAGTGTGCGAACGCTGCTTCTCTGGGTTCTCCTGTTGCTTTCGTCCGGTTTCTTTCTTGCGCTTGCCGCCTTGCCGGTTGGGCGTGTGGCCAGCGCCGCCATTTCGGTCGGCGTGGTGGCCGCCGCCTTTGTCTTGGGCCGCTTTGCGCAGAAATTCTGGCACGCCCGCACATTGACCGTTCTGCTCTTGGCCTTTGTTACATTCCGTTATTTTTTCTGGCGTCTGACCGGCACCTTGCCGCCGACGGATGATCTGTTGAACTTCATCCCCGGCGTCACCCTGTTCGCCGCCGAAGCCTTGTCTTTCGTCCTATTCCTCACCTCCCTCTTCGTCATCATCGACCCGCTGACGCGCGAGCCGGTGGAGCCGACCGGCGACCCGGCCTTCTGGCCGTCGGTCGACGTCTACATCCCGTCCTACAACGAAGAGCCGGAGTTGTTGGAGACGACGCTCGCCGCCGCCGTGTCCATCGACTATCCCCGCGACAAGCTTCGCGTCTATCTGCTGGACGATGGCGGCACCGATCAGAAGCTGGCCAACCCCAACCCGGAGGCGGCCGCCGCCGCGCGCGAACGGCGCGCGACGCTGACGGCCCTGTGCGAGCGCTTGCACGTCACCTACATGACCCGCCCGCGCAACGAACACGCCAAGGCCGGAAACATCAACCACGCCTTTCATCAGACCAACGGCGATCTGATGCTGATCCTTGACGCCGATCACGTCCCCACCTCGGGCATTCTTCAGGCGACGGTCGGATTTTTCCAACAGAACGCCCAGTTGTTTCTGGTTCAAACCCCGCATTTCTTCGTCAACCCCGACCCCATCGAGTACAATCTCGGCACATTCGAGCGGATGCCGAGCGAGAATGAGATGTTCTATTACTCGATCCAGCCCGGTCTGGACCGTTGGAACAGCTCCTTCTTCTGCGGATCCGCCGCCGTCCTGCGCCGCGCCGCGCTGGAGGAGGTCGGCGGTTTTTCCGGCGACACCATCACCGAAGATTGTGAAACGGCGCTGGAGCTGCATGCGCGCGGCTGGCGCAGCGTGTATCTGCCGCGCCCGCTGATCGCCGGACTGCAACCGGAAACCTTCGACAGCTTCATCATGCAGCGGTCGCGCTGGACCCAAGGGATGATCCAGCTTTTCCTGTTGAAGAATCCGATCTTCAAGCGCGGCCTGACCGTGCCGCAACGGCTGTGCTATCTCAGCACCATGCTTTATTGGTTCTTCTGGTTCTGGCGCCCGATCTTCCTGCTGTCGCCGCTGTGCTACGCGCTGTTCGGCATGGAGATTTACCGGATCAACCTGCCCGATTTCGCCTGTTTCGTCATTCCGCACGTCTTCGCCGCCGCCTTCCTGTCCCAATTCCTGCATGGGCGGATGCGCTGGCCGTTGTTTTCGGAATTGTACGAGTATCTGCAAAGCTTCCACGTCTCGCGCGCCGCCCTGGCCACCTTCCTGCGCCCGCGCAACCCGGTGTTCAAGGTGACGGCCAAGGGGCAATCGGTGGACCAGGACGGCTTTTCGCCGCTGGCCACCCCCTTCATCCTGGTCACGCTGGTGCTGGCCCTGGGGCTGACGATGTGCGCCTGGCGCTATGGCATGTACCCCGAGCACCGCGCCGCCATCGTCCCCGTGGCGGTGTGGAACGGCCTGAGCTTCATCCTGTCGCTTGGCGGTCTGGCGGTGGTCTATGAACGCAAGCGGGTGCGACGGCAGGAACGCTTCACCATGGAGCGCCCGGCGGTTCTGGTCTTCGCCGACGGCGCGCGGATCGACGTGACCGTCGCCGACGTGTCGGCGGGCGGCGTCGGGTTGGACGTCGAGGCGCGGTGGCGGGAACGGCTGACCCAACCCGACACCCCGGTCCTGACCATCGCGGCGACCGAGACGGAGGCCGCGACCACCACCGGCGTTCGCCTTTCGCGGTTGGAAATGCGTGGCGGCGTGCTGTCCGTCGGCGCCAGCTTCGCCCCGCGCAATCGGCAAGACATTGTGGAGATGGCCCGTTTCGTCTTTGGCAACAGCGTTGGCTGGGACAGCTTCCTGGACCGCAAGCGGGTGCAGGCCCCAACCTTCTTCGGCGGGCTGCTGTTCTTCCTGACGCGCGTCCTGCCCCGCTTGGGCCATGTGCTGCTGGCCTTGCCGGGCGCGGTTGGCCGCATCCTGTTGTTCCGGGCGCCATGACCCCACCGTCACCACTTCGCCTGTGGGCGGCTCTGTTCGCCGTCCTGTTGTCCTTATGCGCGACGGCGGCCCAGGCGCTGGACCGCCGCGTCATCCCGCTGTCGAATCTGCGCGACGGGCCGCCCGAAGCGGTCCTGAACGGCGAAACCGACAGCGTGGCCTTGCGGGTTTTCATTCCGCCGACCGGGCCGCTGTCGTCGGTGCTGCTGACGCTGTCCTATGAGAACGGCATCGATATCCTGCCGGAAAAAGGCGCGCTGGCCGTCTTCATCAACGGAGCGGCGGTGGCGGAGCTGCCGTTGGCGGCCTTCAAGGGGCCGGTCAACGCCACAATTTCGCTGCCCGCCAGCCTGATGCGGCCCGGTGAAAACCAAATCCTGTTCGAGAGCAACGCCCAGCACCGGGCGATCTGCACGGTGCGCGGCGCCTTTGATTTGTGGGCGCGGGTCAATCTGGCCGCCTCGTCGCTGACTCTGGAGGCCGAAGGGACGGCCCCTGAACCCGATCTGGCGATGATGCGGCAATTGCTGGTCGCTTCGGATCGGACGCGCGACCCGTTGACGATCCTGACGGCGGGCGCCGACATCGACGCGGACCATCTGGGGTGGGGCGCGATGGCGGCGCAATCCTACGGCTTGCTGCTGGGCGACCAGTCGCCGCGCGTCGTCGCCCGCCCGATCCCACTCGGGAAAGCGGGAAGCGCCCCGCCAACGCTCGACAGCCTGCCCGGCCTCAGCAGCAAAAACATCCTGATCGGCGCGCGCGACCAGATCGCCCCGCTGCTGGGCGAGGCGCGGGCGGCGGCGATCACCGGCCCGTTTCTGGCCGTCTACCCGGTCCCCAGCCCGGCCCCCGGAACCAGCGCCGCGCCCGGCGCCTTCCTGGCCGTCGTCTCGGGCCGCAATCCGGCGGAGGTCGATCAGGCGGTGGCGCGGCTGGCCGACGTCAACCGTCCGTTGCCGACGCAAAGCGCGGTCATCGTCCCCGACGTCGGCGCGTCCGCCGCCCCACCCCGCGAGGTGCAGGAAGAGGGGCGTTACCGCCTGTCGGAGCTTGGCTTTTCCACGGTTCAGCATGACGGCTACCGCTACACCGGCCATGTCACGCTGACTCTGCCGACCGGCTACGCCCCGGTCAGCGACCGCGCCGTGCTGTTCCACGTCAACGGCGCGTTCGAGGGCAATCTCGGCCCCGGCGCGATTTTGAACCTGCGGGTCAACGGGCGCGCCGCGTCCGCCATGGAAATCGACAAACGATCCAGCGGCGTCATTGAAAACGGCGAGATGCAATTGCCGATGACGCTGTTCCGGCCCGGCCCGAACATCATCGACATCGAAGCCGAACTGCCCCCGGCCAGCGGCGCCGATTGCGTGTTCGCCGTGCGGCGGCCCCGCTTCACCTTGCAGGACAATTCCAGCCTGGAAATCCCCGGTTTCGCCCGGCTGGTGACGCTGCCCAACCTCGCCACCACGGCGCAGACCGCCTACCCCTATGGCGGGATGGCCGGGCGCGATCCGGCGCCGCCCTTTGATTTGGTGGTGGTGGGGAAAGAGGCGCCCTGGTTCGGCGCGGCCTGGACGATGGCGGCCCGGCTGGCCCAACGCGCAGGCGATCTGCTGCGTCTGGTCCCCGCCGTCGGTTGGGACGGCCCGCCCGACGACAACGCCCTGATCGTCGGCCCGGTCGCCGCGCTGCCGCAAGCCGCCTTCGCCAGCGCGCCGCTGCCCGCCGACCGGCTGGCCGGCCTGCTGGAGGCGGGCGCGTTGATCGCCCAGGCCAGCGCGCGCGGCGAACCGATGGCCGCCGCTGACCGCCGCGCCCTGGTGGACCGGTTGCGCGGCGCCTGGTCGGGCGTCGGCGCCAACAGCCGTTCCGTCCCCCGCCAAGCCCCCCTCAGCGCCCCGGTGGACGGCGGCGGCGCGCAAAGCCGCTGGCAGCGCATGGCGGGCGACGGCAAGACCGCCACGAGCGGAACCAGCGGTTGGGCGCCCGATTGGGCGCGGCGCGGCATGGCCATGGCGGCGCGTTACGTCAACCGCTGGACCGTGGTGGACACGCCGGTCGATGTGGTGGCCCTGACCGAAAACACCGAAACCCTGCCGGAAGCCGCCCTGTTGCAATACCACGCGCCGGGATCGGAGGCGCTGACCTGGACGGTGCTGACCGCGTCGGACACCCGGTCGTTGGACCGCGCCCTGCGCAGTCTGGGCGACGGCGGCTTGTGGGACAAGCTGCGCGGCGGCGGCGGGCTGTGGAGCAGCGCGGCCCCAACGATGACGGTTCTGGAGGCGTCGCGCCCCTACCAGATCATTCTCAATCCCTTTGACATTGGCAATGTGATCCTCATTCTGGCGCGCAACCTCTCGCAGCGGTTGGAATTGCTGTTCGGGCTGCTGCTGGGAACGGCGGTGATCCTGACGGTCAGCATGCGGATGCTGCTGCGCGGCGGCCACGCCGAACGGAACCACAAGGAACAGGACGGATCATGACGCCGACCCGGCGCGACCTGCTGATCGGGGGAACCGCCGCGCTGCTGGCCACGGCGGCGGGCGGCGCGCCGCCGCTGTGGGCCAAGCCGTTCGACGCCGCCGCGTGGCGCGATTACGCCGACCGTTTCCTGCGGCCCGAGGGGCGGATCGTGGACACCGGCAACAAGGACGTCAGCCATTCCGAAGGGCAGGGTTACGGCATGCTGCTGGCCGTCGCGGCGGGCGACCGGGCGGCCTTTGATCGGCTGTGGGGCTGGACCCAACGCCATCTGATGGTGCGCGAGGACGGGTTGGCCGCGTGGCGCTGGCAACCCGAGGGCGGCGTGACCGACCGCAACAACGCGTCGGACGGCGACATCCTGATCGCCTGGGGGCTGCTGCGCGCCGCCGAGTTGTGGAAGGTCGAGGCCCACCGCGCCGCCGCCGCCGCCATCGTCAAGGCGCTGGCCGCCGCCGTGGTCGTCGAACAGGCCGGGCTGACCGTGCTGCTGCCCGGACGCGACGGCTTCCGCAAGGGCGACGCGCTGACCCTCAATCTCAGCTATTGGGTGTTTCCGGCGCTGCGCGCCTTCGCCGCCCTGCCCGCGTCGCTGCTGCCCAACCCCGCCCTGTGGCGCAAGGTCGCCGACAGCGGGTTGGTGCTGCTGGCCAAGGCGCGCTTTGGCGCCTATCAGTTGCCGCCCGACTGGCTGACGCTGGACGCCACGGGCGGCGTCACGGTGGCCGAAGGCTTTCGCAAGCAATATGGCTATGACGCGGTGCGGGTTCCGCTGTATCTGGCCTTGGACGGGCATCGCGATCCCTATTATTTCCGACCTTTCGCCACGTTGGCGGCCAAATCCGGCGGCGGCGCCATCCCGGCCACCGTCTCGCTGCCCGGCGGCACGACGACGCAGGTTCCGGCCTCGGTCGGCATGCTGGCGGTCTATCGGTTGGCCTGCGAGTTGGCGGGGACCGGCGACCGCGTGACCGTGCCGCCGCTCGCCGCGACCGAGGATTACTTTTCAACAACCTTGGCCCATCTGTCGGCGCTGGCCGCGCAAAGTCTGGGGATCGCGCCATGAACCGTCTTTCCCGTCCACTGCTTGGCGTCGCCTTGATCGGGTTGTCGGTGGGCGCGTCAGCGGCGCTGGCGGCGTCCACCCCCGGCGGTCGGGCGCTCGCGCCCGGCGTGAAGATCGAGATGGCCCCGGCCCCCGGCAGCGGTCCCGCCGCCGCCCCCGGCGCGCTCGACGATTCCGCGTTGCGCTATTACGCCCGCATCGGCGACGGGGAGCGGTTGGAGGCGGAAATCGCCCGGCTGCGCGCGCTTGATCCGACCTGGGAACCGCCGAAGGATCTGTTCACCCCGCAAGCGGCCACGCCCGGCGTTGATGAAAGCCCGTTTTGGACGCTGCTGTCGTCGGGGAAATTCGCCGAGGCGCGCGCGGCCATCGCCGAACAACGCCGTCAAAGCCCCTCCTGGCAGCCCTCGGCCAAATTGCTGCAAGAGCTGGACGTCGCCGAGGGCGCCAACCGCCTGCGCGGGGCGAGCGACACCAAACGCTGGCAGGACGTCATCGACGCCGCCGCCGCCCAGCCCGAAGCGGTGGCCTGCAACCGGCTGGACAACGCGTGGCGGCTGGCCGAAGCCTACGCCGAGTTGAAGCAGACCGACCGCGCCTTTGACCGCTACAAGACCATCGTCAGCCAATGCCCCAAAGCCAAGGAGCGGCGCGACACCATCTTCAAGGCGTCCCGCTATCTCAGCCCGGACCAGTTGCGCGAGTTGACCGCCATCGGGGCCACCGCCAACCCGGCGGCGGGGGAGGATTACACCACCGTCCGCAAGGTGGAGGGAGAGTTGGAAACCGGGCGGCTGCTGGACCGGCTGGGCGCCCCCAAGGCGGGCGTCTTGTCGTCCGCCGATCTGGCGCGGGTCGAACAGACGATCCGCGACAAACAGGATTCCGACGCCGCCATCGCGCTTGGCTGGTATTTCCAGCGCCAGAAAAAACACGCCGAGGCGCAATCCTGGTTCGCCGAAGCCAACGGCTGGTCCCCGTCCGACAAGGCGGCGGAGGGCTTGATCCTGGCGTTGGCCGGAATGGGCAAGAAGGCCGAAGCCCGCGAGGCCGGATCCCCCTGGCGCGGCAAATCCAGCCGCGTCGATCAAGCGTTGAAGGCCGTCGCCGACCCGCCGCGCGGCGGCGGATCAGGCGCGCCGCAGGGGCCGAGCGAATTGGATTTGGCGCTGGCCCGCAATGATTTTCCGGGCTGCCTCAACGCCATTCAACGGATGATCGCGCGCGGCGGCCCCACTTCCGCCCTGCTCCAGCAACGCGGCTGGTGCCTGATGGAGCTGAAGCGCCCGACCGAAGCCGAAGCCGCCTTTGTCGAGGCCCAGGCGCTCGCCGCCCGCGAACCGGCGAAGAACGGCAAACCGGCCAAACTCGCCAAGGGCGGCGACCGGCGAACCGACGAGGCCCATGGGCTGGAAGAAAAGCCCACCCCCGCGCAGGAAAGCGCCTATGGGCGGGCGGTGGCCCGGCTGACGACCGGCGACGTCGTCGGTCTGACGCGCGACCTGCCGCGCGCCAATCTGACCTCGGCCCAAAAGGCGAAAATCCGCGCCAGCCTGTTGGCGACCGAAGCCGGGCGGGCCTTGGAGGACAAACGCTATCAGGACGTGCTGCGCCTGCTCGACGCCCGCAAGGAGCTGGAGCCGGAACCGCGCAATCTGGGCGTTCTGCGCGGTTGGGCCTTGTACAATCTGCGTCGGCTGGATCAGGCCGCCGCGCTGTTCAAGTCGCTCGACGACCGCCTGAGCACCGAGGAGACGCGCGAAGGCGTCAGCGTCACGACCCAAGCCATATACCGTTACTGACAAAGGGACAGACATGTCGGCTTCTTCATGGCTCTTGCGGGCGACCATCCTGACCGCCGCCTTGGTCATGGCCGGTTGCGCCGGATGGGTTGAGAACAATCTGACCCAGTCGGCGACGCCCTGGCGGCGGATGCAGCCCGCCGATCTGCCGATCACCCTGCCCGACAACCCGCAATTCCCCATCGTCGCCGGACGCACGCGCGACGTCGGAGCGATCTACACCTCTTACACGGTGGTTTTGGGAAATCCGACGACCTTGCCCGGCGAAAACCGCCTGACGATGGACGTCCACACCCTGCCCGACAGCCTGTTCGGCGCGCTGGTCCAACCACCGCGCCCCTTTCCGGTCCCGCTCTATTCAACCGAGACGTTGACCGCGACGCTGGCGCGGGAGTTTCCCGGCATGACGGCCAAAGTCGCCGACATCGCCCGCCGCAACCGCTATGGCGATTATGATTACGCGGTCGCGCAAGACGCCGCCAACACCTGCGTGCTGGCTTGGCAGCTTCTCAGCGACCATGTCCGCACCCTGCCCCGGCGGATCGAAGCGGTCCGGTTGGACTATCGGGTCTGCGGCGCGGATCGGAATCCGCGCACCCTATTGAAAAGCTTCGATGAATTGATCCTCACCCTGCCGGAATCGGTTCTGGAGATCGACGATTTGAAGCGGCTGTAACTCCACCCGACGATTGGCTGTTGCGCGGCGCCAAGAATGCTTGTACGCTAGTATACAAGTTGGTTGCCCAAACGGTGCTTATCCGCCATGCCTCTTCCCCACGCCGCCGCGCGCGGCCCCCGCCTGCACGACGTGTACGACGTTCTGCGGCGCGCGATCCTGAACGGTGAGTTGCGCCCCGGCGAAGCCTTGTCGGAAACCAAGACGGCGGCGCAATTCGGGGTCAGCCGCACGCCGGTGCGCGACGCCATCCGGCGGCTGTCCGACGACGGCTTTCTCCGCGTCGTCCCGCAGGTCGGCACCTACGTCGCGCCGATCCAGTTGGCGGCGGTGGCCGACAGCCAGTTCGTCCGCGAAACCTTGGAATGCCGCACCATCCGCCTGGCGGCGGAACGGCTTGACCCGGCGCAGGCCGCCACGCTGGACCGCCATCTGGCGGCGCAGGAGCGCGCCGTCGCCGCCAACGACGCCGACGCCTTTTTCGCCGCCGACGAGGCGATGCACGCCGACCTCATCCGCATCGCCGGGCGTCCGGCGGTGTGGAACCTGATCCTGGACGTCAAGGCGCAGCTCGACCGCGTGCGCTGCCTGTCGCTGCAAAGCGCCGACTGGCTGGCGATGATTTTCGAGCAGCACCGCAGCATCATCGACCGCGCCCGCGCCCATGACGCCGACGGGGCGGAGGAGGCGATGCGCGCCCATCTGCGCACCGTCTTCGACGCCGTCGAACGAATCGCCGCCACCAACCGCGAATATTTCGAGGATTCTCCCCCACAGCCGCCGCGCTGACCCGCGACGGCCTGACGCCGCCATCCACACGCAGCTTTCACCGTTCGTCCGCGACCGCCGCTTTGGCGGAACCCTGACGCGCGCCCGTTTGACGCCACAGCCGCCCCGCCCAACCGGATTCCCGCGAGTCCGGCGACGCGGACGCTCGCCCTCCATCCTGGAACGCTTGCGATGAAGATCACCAACGCCCGCATCATCGTCACCTGCCCTGGCCGCAACTTCGTCACCCTGAAGATCGAAACCGACGAGGGCGTGACCGGCCTGGGCGACGCGACGCTGAACGGCCGCGAACTCGCGGTCGCCTCCTATCTGACCGACCATGTGATTCCCTGCCTGATCGGACGCGACCCGCAGCGGATCGAGGATATTTGGCAGTATCTCTACCGGGGGGCCTATTGGCGGCGCGGCCCCGTCACCATGGCGGCCATCGCCGCCGTGGACACCGCGCTGTGGGACATCAAGGCGAAGATCGCCGGGCTGCCGCTCTATCAATTGCTGGGCGGACAGAGCCGCGACGGCGTGATGGTTTACGCCCACGCCAACGGTCGCGACATCCCGGAAACGCTGGACCGCGTCGGCGAGTACATCGAAAAGGGTTACAAGGCGATCCGCGCCCAATCGGGCGTTCCCGGCCTGTCCGGCGTCTACGGAATCGCCAAAGGCAAATTCTACGAACCGGCGACCAAGGGTTTGCCGGAGGAATCGGTCTGGTCCACCGAAGCCTATCTGGATTTCGCCCCGACCCTGTTCGAGGCGCTGCGCGTCAAGCACGGCATGGGGCCGCATCTGCTGCACGACGTCCACCACCGGCTGACGCCGATCGAGGCGGCGCGGTTGGGCAAGAGCCTGGAACCTTACCGACTGTTCTGGATGGAGGATCCGACCCCGGCGGAAAATCAGGACGCCTTCCGCCTGATCCGCCAGCACACCGTGACCCCCATCGCGGTGGGCGAAGTGTTCAACACCATCTGGGACTGCAAGGATCTGATCCAGAACCAGTTGATCGACTACATCCGCGCCTCCGTCGTCCATGCGGGCGGCGTCACCCATTTGCGGCGCATCGCCGATTTCGCCGCCTTGCATCAGGTGCGCACCGGCTGCCACGGCGCGACCGACCTGTCGCCGGTCTGCATGGGCGCGGCGCTCCATCTCGGCCTCGCCATCCCCAATTTGGGGGTGCAGGAGCATATGGAGCACAATCCCGAGACCGACGCCGTGTTCCCGCACAGCTACACGCTGACGGACGGCTATATGCATCCGGGCGAAACCCCCGGCCATGGCGTGGAGATCGACGAGGAACTGGCCGCCAAATACCCCTATTCGCCCGCCTATCTGCCCGTCGCCCGGCTGGCCGACGGCACCCTGTGGAACTGGTGAGCGCCATGAGCCTGCCCTCCGCGCGCCTCTCCTCGACAGCTCTGCCCGGCCTGCCCGCCGCCGTTCAGCGCCCGGCCTATGACCGGACGGCGCTGGAGCCGGGAATCGTCCATCTTGGCCTTGGCGCCTTTCACCGCGCCCATCAGGCGATTTACACCGACGCGGCGCTGGACCGCGCCTTTGGTCCCTGGGGGATCATCGGCGTCAGCCTGCGCAACCCCGACACCCGCGACGCGCTGGCCCCGCAGGATGGGTTGTACAGCGTCGCCATCCACCACGCCGACGGCGAGGCGCTGCGCGTCGTCGGTTGCCTGCGCGAATGCCTCGTCGCGCCGGAGGATCCGGCGGCGGTGTTGGAGCGGTTGACCCGCCCCTCGACGCGCGTCGTCACCCTGACCGTGACCGAAAAGGGCTATTGCCACGATCCGGCGACCGGCGCGCTGAACGAGACGCACCCCGACATCGTTCATGATCGGGCTGAGCCGTCGCGCCCCCGGACGGCGCTGGGCTTTCTGGTCGAGGCGCTGGCCCGTCGCCGCGCCGCCGGAACCGCGCCCTTCACCGTGTTGAGCTGCGACAATCTGCCGAGCAACGGCGACACGGTGGCGGGTCTGCTGCGCCGCTTCGCCAGCCTGCGTGATCCGTCCCTTGGCGCGTGGGTGGCCGAACAGGTCGCCTGCCCCAACAGCATGGTGGACCGCATCGTTCCCGCGACCACCGACGCCGACCGGGCGCAGGCCGCCGCCGCGCTGGGCGTCGCCGACGCGTGGCCGGTGACGACCGAAGGCTTCACCCAATGGGTGGTGGAAGACCGTTTCCCCGCCGGACGCCCCGCTTGGGAGCTGGTCGGGGTGGAGATGGTCGCCGACGTCCACCCCTATGAAACCATGAAGCTGCGGCTTCTCAACGGCAGCCATTCGACGCTCGCCTATCTGGGCTATCTGGCGGGTTACGAGACGGTGGCCGAGGCCATCGCCGATCCGGGCATGGTCCGACTGATCCGGGGCCTGATGGACGAGGAGGCCGGGCCGACGCTCCGCCTGCCGCCGGGCGCCGATCTGGAGCGGTACAAGGCGGCGTTGATCGCGCGCTTCCGCAACCCCGCCCTGCGGCACCGCACCTGGCAGATCGCCATGGACGGCACGCAGAAGCTGCCGCAACGGCTGCTCGGGACCGTGCGCGACCGGCTGGCGGCGGGTGCGCCCATCGCCCGGTTGGCGCTGGGGGTGGCGGCCTGGATGCGCTACGCCGCCGGTGTGGACGAACAGGGGCAGCCCATCGACGTTCGCGATCCGCTGGCGGCGACGCTGGCCGAGATCGCCGCCGGGGTGGCGGGCGACCCCGACCGGCTGGCCCCCGACCGGCTGGCCGACGGCTTTCTGAGCCTGACCGCCGTGTTCGGAACCGACCTGCCCGCCGACCCGCGTTTCACCGACCCAGTGCGCGCCGCCCTGCGCCGCCTCTGCGCCGAGGGCGCCCGCGCCGTCATCGCCGCGCCCTGACCCGTGTTCATTCCGTTTCTGACTGAGGGATTGATCCCATGGTTGCCCTGATCGTCGAAAAACCCCACGTCCTGACGCTCGCGCCCGAACGTGATCCCGCCGTCGCCGCTGGCGAGGTTCTGGTCCGCGTCCAGCGCGCCGGAATCTGCGGCTCCGACATGCACATCTACCACGGCGCCAACCCCTTCGCCGTCTACCCGCGCGTCATCGGCCACGAGTTCAGCGGAATCGTCGAGGCCGTCGGCGCCGGTGTCGAGACGGTGGCGGTCGGCGACCATGTCGTGGTCGATCCGGTGGTGTCCTGCGGGCGCTGCTACGCCTGCCGGGCCGGACGCACCAACGTCTGCGCCCATCTGGAGGTGTTCGGCGTCCACCGCGACGGCGGGTTCCGCAACCGCGTCTCCGTGCCCGCCGCCAACGCCATCAAGGTGCGCGACGATCTGCCCTTTTCCATCGCCGCCCTGGCGGAACCGCTGTCCATCGCCGCGAACGTCCTGTCGCGCACCGGCATCGGCCCTGAGGACGTCGTGCTGATCTACGGCGCCGGAACGGTCGGGCTGACGGTGGTGCAGGTCGCCAAGCTGTACGGCGCGCGCTGCGTCATCGCCGACCTCGACGACGCCCGGCTGGCCCGCGCCAAGGAGTTCGGGGCCGACGTGATTTTGAACTCGACCCGTGTGTCGGTTCCCGACGCCGTGCGCGACGAGAATGACGGGTTGGGGCCGACCGTGGTCATCGACGGGGCGGGCGTTCCGGCCCTGCTGGAAGAGGCCTGCCGTCTGGCCAGCCCGGCGGGCCGCATCGGCCTGCTCGGCTTCTCGCCCGCGCCCTGCAACATCAGCCAGCAGGAAATCGTCAAGAAGGAGCTGACTCTGGTCGGTTCCCGCCTGAACCGCCGCCTGCTGCCGCAGGTGATCGACTGGATCGAATCCGGGCGGCTGAAGCCGGAAAAGCTCATCACCCAAGTGTTCCCCGCCGCTGACGCCGCCGACGCCTTCGCCCTGATCGAGCGCGACCCCGGCAGCACGGTGAAGGTCCAGTTGGACTTCAGCCTCTAAAACCACCCTTTCAATCAAAGCAAACGCCAAAATCCTGGGAGGATTTTCCCTATGAGCAGCCTCGTCACCCGCCGCCGCGTCACCGGCGCCCTCACCACCCTGTGCGCCGCCGCCGCCCTGCTGACCGCCCTGCCGTTCGAGGCGTCGGCGCAGGCGAAATACCGTCTGCGCTACGGCACCGCCTTCCCCGCCGATCATCCCGCCGTGCTGCGCATCAGCGAAGCCGCCGAGGCGATCAAGGCCGAGACCGGCGGGCAGGTGGACATCCAACTCTTCCCCAACAGCCAGATGGGCAGCGAGCCGGAGATGTTCAGCCAGGTGCGCTCCGGCGCGCTGGATTTCATGTCCACCTCGGGCGTCAACCAGACCATCGTGCCGGTCGCCAGCATCAACGCCGTGGCCTTCGCCTTCGCCGATTACAGCCAGGTCTGGGCGGCGATGGACGGCGATCTCGGGGCCTATGTCCGCGCCGCCTTCGACAAGGCCGGGCTGCACGCCTTTGAAAAAATGCTCGACAACGGCTATCGCAACATCACCACCAGCGCCAAGCCGGTGAACACGCCCGAGGATTTGAAGGGCCTGAAGATCCGCGTGCCGGGCAACCCGCTGTGGGTGTCGGTGTTCAAGGGTCTGGGCGCCGCGCCGACGCCGATCCAGTTCGGCGAATTGTACGCCGCCCTGCAAACCCGCGTGGTCGACGGCCAGGAAAACCCGCTGGCCCTGATCCAGAGCGCCAAGCTGTACGAGGTGCAGAAATACGTCGCCCGCACCGGCCACATCTGGGACGGCCATTACATCTTCATGGGCAACAAGAAATGGGCGACCCTGCCCGCCGACGTTCAGGCCAGCATTTCCAAGCATTTCGCCACCGCCGCCGTGAAGGAGCGCGAGGACGTCGCCATCCTGAACGAAAAGGCGGTGGACGCGATGCAGGCGACCGGCGTGGTTTTCACCGATCCCGACAAGAAGCCCTTCCGCGACGCCCTGAAGGCCGCCGGTTTCTACGAGGAGTACAAGGCCAAATACGGCGAAGCGGTGTGGACCATCCTGGAAAAATACTCCGGCCCGTTGTAACCGCCGCCCGCCCCGCCCGACGCATGCGTGACTCGACAAGGCTTGAACGGACATGAGCACCGCGATGACGCCGCCCCACGCGGCGACCACCCACCGCAGCCCGCTGCTGCGGGGGTTCGACGCCGCCCTGACCCTCGTCACCGAAGGGGCGGCGGCCTTGCTGGTCGCCGTCGAAGCGGCGCTGCTGGCCAGCAGCACGGTGGCGCGCTACGTCTTCCACACCCCGCTCGTCTGGTCGGACGAGTTGGCCTCGCTGGTCTTTTTGTGGCTGGCGATGCTGGGGGCGGTCGTCGCCCTGCGGCGGGGGGAGCACATGCGCCTGACCGCCTTCGTCCGCAACCTGTCGGACGGGGCGCGGTCGTGGCTCGACACGCTGGGCATGGGGCTGGTGGTGGCCTTGCTGCTGACCCTGCTGCCCGCCGCGCTGGAGCATTTCGAGGATCTGTCCATCAGCACGACGCCCGTCCTGGAAATCAGCGAAGGGTTCCGCGTCGCCGCCGTTCTGGTCGGCTTCGGTTTGATGCTGCTGACGGCGGTGGACACGATGCTGAAACGGGCCAGCCTGTTTCAGATCGCCGTGGTCGCGGGCGGAATCGCCGCCGCCGCCGGGCTGTTCTGGTCGCTGGCCCCGACCTTCGAGGCGATGGGCAACGCCAATCTGCTGATTTTCTTTCTGGGCATCGTCAGCTTCTGCATGGTGATCGGCGCGCCCATCGCCTTCGCCTTCTGTTTGGGCACCGTCAGCTATCTGGCCTTTTCCACCCAGATCCCGCTGACCATCGTGCCCAGCCGCATGGATGAGGGGATGTCCCATCTGATCCTGCTGGCCGTGCCGATGTTCATCCTGCTGGGCGCCTTGATCGAGGTGGCCGGGCTGGCCCGCGCCATGATCGCCTTTCTCGTCGCGCTGCTCGGCCATCTGCGCGGCGGTCTGCAATATGTGCTGTTGGGGGCGATGTATCTGGTCTCGGGCATTTCCGGGGCCAAGGCCGCCGACATGGCGGCGGTCGCCCCGGCCCTGTTCCCGGAGATGAAGAAGCGCGGCAACCAGGAGGGGGATTTGACCTCGCTGCTGTCGGCCTCGGCGGTGATGTCGGAAACCATTCCGCCCAGCATCGTCCTCATCACCGTGGGATCCGTCACCGGCGTGTCGATCGCCGCGCTGTTCACCGGCGGCCTGCTGCCCGCCGTGGTCGGCATGGCGGTGTTGTCCGTCGTGGTCTGGTTCCAGACGCGCAACGAGGACATGTCGCAGGTCCAGCGTTTCACCGGGCGGGACAAGCTGCGGCTGTTCGTCATCGCCATTCCCGGCCTGGGCCTGCCCGTGGTCATCCGTACCGCCGTGGTCGAGGGCGTGGCGACGGCGACCGAGGTCTCCACCATCGGCATTCTTTACACCGTCGTCGTCGGGCTGCTGGTCTACCGCCAATTCGATTGGAAGCGGGTGTATCCGATCCTGGTCGAAACCGCGTCGCTGTCGGGCGCGATCCTGCTGGTGGTCGGCGCGGCGACGGCGATGGCCTGGGCGCTGACGCAATCAGGCTTCTCGCGCCAGTTGGTCGAGGTGATGACGCTGGTTCCCGGCGGCAAGCTGGGCTTCCTGCTGGTCTCCGCCCTGGCCTTCATCATTCTGGGCAGCGTGCTGGAGGGGGTTCCCGCCATCGTCCTGTTCGGCCCGCTGCTGTTCCCCATCGCCCGCATGATGGGGGTGAACGAGGTGCATTACGCCATCGTCGCCGTCTTCGCCATGGGCTTTGGCCTGTTCATGCCGCCGTTTGGCGTCGGCTTCTATCTGGCCTGCGCCATCGGTCGGGTGTCGCCGGACGTGGCGATCCGCCGGGTGTGGCCGCACATGGGGGCGTTGCTGGTCGCCCTGTTGCTGATCGTGCTGATTCCCTGGATTTCCATCGGCTTCCTATAAGCCCGCCAGCCGGTGGCGCAGGGCCTCCACCAGCAGGGTGAAGGCGGGGGTTGGTTGGCGGCGGCTGGGGTAATAGAGGTGGTGGCCGGGAAAGGGCGGGCACCAGTCGGCCAGCGCGCGGACCAACCGCCCATCGGCGATCAGGTCCGCCGCCTGATCCTCCATCACGAAGGCCAAACCGAAACCCGCGACCGCCGCCCGCAGAATCAGAGTGGTGTCGTTGAAAGCCAACCGCCCATCGACCCGGACGTTCAGCGTCCGCCCGTCCTTTTCAAACTCCCAGGCATACAGGCCACCCAAGGTTGGCAGGCGCAGATTCACACATGTGTGGCGCGTCAGGTCGTGTGGCGTCTGCGGCGGCGGGTGATCGGCGAAGTAGGACGGCGCGCCCACCACCGCCATCCGCAAATCCGGCCCGATCCGCACGGCGACCATATCCTTGGCCACCTGCTCGCCCGGACGGACGCCCGCGTCAAAGCGTTCGGCCACAATGTCGGTCAGGGCCGAATCGATGGACAGCTCCACCTTGACGTCGGGATAGTCCGGCAACAGCCGCGCCAGCGTCGGCCACAGGATGGTGTCGGCGGCGTGGCGGCTGGTGGTGATCCGCACCGTTCCGGCGGGCTTGTCCCGCAGGCCGCCCAGCGTGGCCAGCGCGCCGTCGATCTCTTGAAAGGCTGGGCGCAGGGATGCGATCAGCCGTTCCCCGGCCTCCGTCGGCGCGACGGTCCGCGTGGTTCGGGCCAACAGCCGAACACCAAGATCGGCTTCCAGGCGGCGGATGGTGTGGCTCAGAGCGGATTGGGAGGTTCCCAACTTGGCCGCCGCGCGGGTGAAGCTGCGCGCCTCGGCCACCGCCAGAAAGGCCATCAGATCCCCCAGGTCCTCCCGTCGCATTGATGAATCTCCAGCATAGGCTTATGCCCATTTTACCGGCTAATCGCTGATCGCCGCACGCCTTAAAGTGCCGCCACGCCACACACCGGCGGTCACGGAGAGCGACATCATGCAAAAACGCGCGCTTGGACGCAGCGGCCTGGAAGTTTCAGCCATCGGGCTTGGCTGCATGGGATTGAGCTTCGGCTATGGACCGGCCACGGAGACGTCCGAAGCCGTCGCGCTGATCCGAACCGCCGTCGAACGCGGCGTCACCTTGTTCGACACCGCCGAAGCCTATGGCCCCTTCACCAACGAGGAATTGGTCGGCGAGGCCCTGCGCCCGGTGCGTGATCAGGTCGTGATCGCCACCAAATTCGGCTTTGCCGACGGCGACGCGCAACGCGGTCTGGACAGCCGCCCCGAACGCGTCCGCGCGGTCGCCGAGGCGGCGCTCTTGCGGTTGAAGACCGACGTCATCGACCTGTTCTATCAACACCGCGTCGATCCGAACGTGCCGATCGAAGAAGTCGCAGGCGTGGTGCGGGATTTGATCGCGGAAGGCAAGGTGAAGCATTTCGGCCTGTCCGAAGCGGGGGTTTCGACCATCCGCCGCGCGCACGCGGTCCAGCCGGTGACGGCCCTGCAAAGCGAATATTCGCTGTGGTGGCGGCAGCCGGAGGCCGAATTGCTGCCGACGCTGGAGGAGCTTGGGATCGGTTTCGTCCCCTTCAGCCCGCTGGGCAGGGGTTTCCTCACCGGCTCGATCACCGCTGACACGGTGTTCAGTGGCGATGATGTCCGCAACACCGTTCCCCGCTTCACGGAGGAAGCGCGACGGGCAAACCAGATCCTGGTGGATCGGTTGGGCGTGATCGCGACGGAGAAGCAGGCGACCTCCGCCCAAATCGCCTTGGCCTGGCTGCTCGCGCAAAAGCCCTGGATCGTCCCCATTCCCGGCACCACCAAACGGCATCGCCTGGATGAAAACATCGGCGCGGCGAGCGTCCAACTGACCGGCGCCGATTTGGCCGCCATCGCCGACGCTTTGGCGTCGATCACCGTGCAGGGGGACCGCTACCCGGCCCATCTGCAACAGTGGGTTGGTCGCTGAGGCCTGCGCCTTGTTCGGAAAAGCCCCTCTTCCCCCGTGGAGGAGGGGCTTTTCGTTGGGGGATCACGCGGCGCTTCCCTCGGATTTCAGCAGGCTGATGATCGCGTCGCCGACCATCCTTTTGTGGCGGGCGCGGGTGTCGGGGGCCGCCAGATCCTGGTGAAAGATCAGGGTGAAGGTGTGACGGTTCGACACCCGGAAAAAACAAAAGGCGCTGATCATCAGATGCAGGTCGGTCGGCGAGATCGCGTTCTTGAAAACTCCGGCGGCCCGGCCCGCGTCCAGGATCTTGCGGATCGTGTCGATGACCGTGACGTTCAGATTGCCGATGACGGTGGAAGCCTTCATATGCTCGGCCCGGTGAATGTTTTCGATGCTCACCAGCCGGATGAAATCCTCGTGCTGCTCCTGATAGTCGAAGGTGAAGTCGATCAGGGTGCGGATCGCCGTTTCCGGCTCCAGATCCTCCAGATTCAGCGTGTTCTCGATGCTGCGGATGTCGCTGTAGGCCTTTTCCAGCACGGCCAGATACAGCCCTTCCTTGCTGCCGAAATAATAATAGATCATCCGTTTGGTCGTGCGCGTCCGCTCGGCGATGGCGTCCACCCGCCCGCCGCTGAAGCCCAGATTGGCGAACTCCTCCCGCGCGACGTCCAGGATGTTCTGTTTGGTCGCTTCCGGGTTGTTCTTGCGGCCGGGCTTTGGGGTCGTCGTCGGGTCGTCAGCGGTCATGCCATCATCCGTGCGCGGTCGGCGCCAAGCGCCCCAGATGCTGGTGTCATGAACCAATTGGACCAAAATGTCAAATATTATACAAATCAATGGCTTATGGTAGTGCTTTCGCTGTGCCTTGCGTCGCTCCAGGCCATTGACTCCGGCCTTGTCCATAGGCACAGTGCAAGGCGTACAGAAGTTTGTACATGATCGGTCTACAGCTTCAGATCGCCGTCCCAACGACGCTGGCCTGAACAACCAGACAGGACTCCGCCATGGCCCATGTCAGCTACACCGAACTCCGCCAAAATCTCGCCGGATTGATGGACGAGGTGTGCGACAGCCGCGCGCCTCTGGTCGTCACCCGCCAAGGCGGTCGGTCGGTGGTCATGATGTCCCTGGAAGAGTTTGAGGGCATGGAGGAAACCCTTCATCTCCTCCGCAGCCCGGCCAACGCCGCCCGCCTGCTGGCCTCGATCCAACAGGCCGAAGAGGGACGCCTTGTCGAGCGCGACCTCGTCGAGGAATGAGAACGGCCTTCACGGACATCGGCTGGAATGATTACCAGCATTGGATTGACGCGGATCGCGACGTGCTGCGCCGGATCAATGACCTGATTCGCGACGTCAAGCGAACCCCCTTCAAAGGGATTGGCAAGCCCGAACCGCTGAAGCACAGCCTGAAGGGCTGGTGGTCCCGCCGCATCACCGGGGAACACCGCCTCGTCTACACGGTCATGGGGGAGGGCGACGGCCAGACCCTGGTGATCGCAGCGTGTCGGTTCCATTACTGACCAACCGTCACTGAGGCTGCGTCCCTTTTCGGCCCGTCCTTAACGGTCGCGCCGATCCTTGCCCCTGCGCGCCATATCCCACGCGTGGGCCTACCCCATCTTCGGGCGATAGCCGCCCATACACTCAATCAGTGTAAGGACAATCAAAAATCGGATTGTTCGTGGCAGAAATCAGTTGCGTCAAAATGTACGAACCAGTACGTTCTTTATCGAGGCCGCACGACGGGCCGACCGGCCCCGACCCTTCCGACGGCGACGGTCGCCCCCGACAAGGCGAACGGACCTCAACCGGCTTAGTCTGATCCGTCGCCGCGCGCGGCGACGCAAAAGCGGCGACCAAGCCGCCACCCACGCACCACCGACCATGATCCGCAGGGGAGGACGCGCCTTTGGGCTACACACTTGACTTCAACGTCGTGCTCGACGCGCTGCCATCCCTGCTGTGGGGCTGTCTGGGCACCATCGGCTTGGCGCTGTCCGGGATGACGCTGGCCTTGGCGGTCGGGGTGGGCGGGGTCGTCGCGCGCGGGTCGCATCACCGCTGGCTGCGCTCCATCGTCATCGCCTTTGTCGAGCTGGTGCGCAACACGCCCTTTCTGGTGCAAATCTTCTTCCTGTTCTTCGCCCTGCCGAACATTGGTTTGACGCTGAACCCGACGGTGACGGCGATCCTCGCCCTTGGCCTGAACGGCGGCGCCTACGCCATCGAGATCATCCGGGGCGGGGTGCAGAGCATCGACAAGGGCCAGATCGAAGCCGGTTTGGCGTTGGGCCTGCACAAGGGGCAGGTGTTCCGCATGATCGTGCTGAAACCGGCCCTGCGCGCCATTTACCCGTCGCTGACCGGCCAGTTCATCATGCTGACCCTGACGTCCAGCATCTGTTCGGCCATCTCGGCCTATGAATTGACCTCCGTGGCGCAACGGATCGAATCCGAAACCTTCCGCAGTTTCGAGGTCTATTTCACCATCACGCTGATGTATCTGGCGATTTCCTGGCTGTTGATGACCAGCTTCTCGGTCTTCTCCCGCCGCTACTTCGACTATCCGACCCGATAGGAGCGGCTGACATGGGAACCACATTCGGTCTGGGCGAGCTGGGCTTTCTGATCCAGGGCCTGAAATGGACGGTGCTGCTGGCGGCCATCGCCTTCGTCGGCGGCGGAATCGGCGGGCTGGGGGTGGCGCTGGCGCGGACCTCCGCCTCGCGCGCCTTGCGGCGGATCACCGGCGGCTACATCGCCGTGTTTCAAGGCACGCCGCTGCTGATGCAACTGTTCGTCATCTATTATGGGCTGGGGCTGATCGGTTTGACGCTGCCCGCCTGGGTCGCCGTCGCCATCGCTTTCACCCTGCACGCCAGCGCCTTCCTCGGCGAGATTTGGCGCGGCTCCATCGAGGCGCTGCCCAAGGGCCAGTTCGAGGCGGCGAAGGCGCTGGGGCTGCATTACGTTCCCCGGATGCGCGACGTCATCCTGCCGCAAGCGCTGCGCATCGCCCTGCCCGCCACCATCGGTTTCCTGGTCCAACTCATCAAGGGAACCTCGCTGGCCGCCATCGTCGGCTTCATCGAGTTGGCCCGCGCCGGTCAGATCGTGTCGAACCAGACCTACGAGCCGCTGCTCGTCTTCTCCGTCGTCGGCGCGATCTATTTCGCCCTGTGCTGGCCGCTGTCGCTCTACGGCATGCGCGTCGAAAGCCGGATCGCCCGAGCCGCCGCCCGTTGATCGTCCAACCCGCTCTCAACTCAAAAAACAGAGGAAGCGCCACCATGACCGACACGCCGATGTTCCGCCCGTCCCGCCGCAGCGTTCTGGGGGCCGGCCTCGCCGCGCTCGCCGCTCCGGCTCTGTTGACCCTGCCGCGCGACGCCGCCGCGCAAACCGTGTCCGAGATCAAAAGCAAGGGCAAGCTGGTCGTCGGCATCCAGGGCGACAACGCGCCCTGGGGTTTCGTCAACTCCCAAGGCGTGCAGGAGGGCTTTGACGCCGACGTCGCCAAGCTGTTCGGCAAGCAGTTGGGGGTGCCGGTGGAGTTCGTGCCGACGGCGGTGGCCAACCGCATTCCGGCCCTGCTGACGGGCCGGGTGGACATCCTGTTCGCCACCATGGGCATGTACCCCGACCGCGCCAAGGCGATCCAATTCTCCAAGCCCTACGCCGCCAACGACATCATTCTGGTGGCGGCCAAGGGAACGGCCATCGCCACCCCCGCCGACATGAAGAACTTCACCATCGGCGTCGCCCGGTCGAGCGCGCAGGACACCGCCGTGACCAAGGTCGCCCCGGAAGGCACCACGATCCGCCGTTTCGACGACGACGCGGCGACCATCCAGGCGCTGCTGTCGGGCCAGGTCCAGGCGGTGGGGGCCAACCAGTTCTACCCGCTGCGCCTCAACAAATCCCAGCCCGGCGCCTATGAGCGGAAGCTTGATTTCGTCCGCCAATACAACGGGGCCGGAACCCGTCTGGGCCAAAAGGAATGGAACGAGACGGTCAACGCCTTCATCGACACGATCAAGGCCAACGGCGAACTGGCCAAGATTTACCAGACCTGGATGGGCTTCGCCCCGCCCGAATTCCCGACCACGCTGGAGGGCGTCCCCTTCACCGTCGGCTGACCGCCGCCCAGCGCCACCCCTTGCGCCGCCGTCCCTGGTTCAACGGCGGCGCCCCCTCTTCCCGTGCGAGGACATCCGCGCCATGCCGTCAACCGCCGCCGCCGCGTCGCCCCCGGGTGACGATCCTCTCATCGTGATGGAGGACGTGAACAAATGGTACGGGGCCTATCACGCCCTGCGCGACGTCAACCTGTCGGTTCGCCGGGGGGAAAAGATCGTGCTGTGCGGCCCCTCCGGGTCGGGGAAAAGCACGCTGATCCGCTGCATAAACCATCTGGAAACCATCAAGACCGGGCGGATCGCCGTGGACGGCTTGCGGTTGGACGACAGCACGCGCAGCGTGGACGCGGTGCGCAGCGAAGTCGGGATGGTGTTCCAGAACTTCAACCTGTTCCCCCACATGACGGTGCTGCAAAACTGCACGCTGGCCCCGATGCGGGTGCGCGGCGTCACGGCGGCGGCGGCGGAGGCCACGGCGAAACGCTATCTGGAGCGGGTGCGCATCGCCGAACACGCCCACAAATACCCGGCCCAACTGTCGGGCGGCCAGCAGCAGCGCGTCGCCATCGCCCGCGCGCTGTGCATGGAACCCAAAGTGATGCTGTTCGACGAGCCGACCTCCGCCCTTGATCCCGAAATGGTGAAAGAGGTGTTGGACACCATGGTCGGTCTGGCCCGCGACGGCATGACGATGGTGTGCGTCACCCACGAAATGGGCTTCGCCCGGCAGGTCGCCGACCGTGTGATCTTCATGGCCGAAGGCCAGATTTTGGAAGAGGCCGACCCGGAAAGCTTCTTCCGCGCGCCCAAACACCCGCGCGCCCGCAGCTTCCTGGGCGAAATCCTCGCCCATCACTGACCGGGCGGGCGCGATCCGCGCCGCGTTTTCCCCCATTCCGTTCCGCGCCTTCCGTCACCGATCCAGCCCCGGCAGGAGATCGCATGAGCCGTCTTGTCTACATTCTGAACGGGCCGAACCTGAATCTGCTGGGAAAGCGCCAGCCCGAGATTTACGGCCACGTCACCCTGGCCGACGTGGAGGCCGAATGCCGCGCGCTGGCGGACGAACTTGACCTCGCCGTCCGCTTCCACCAGAGCAACCGCGAGTATGAGCTGATCGACTGGATTCATGAGGCGCGGAACGACGCGGGCGGCATCGTCATCAACCCGGCGGCCTTCACCCACACCTCGGTGGCGATCCTCGACGCGCTGAACGCCTTCGACGCCCCGGTGATCGAAATCCACATCTCCAACGTCCACAAGCGCGAGCCGTTCCGCCACCACTCCTTCATCTCGGCGCGGGCCGATGGGGTGATCGCCGGATTCGGCACGCAGGGTTACGGGCTGGCGCTGCGGCGCGTCGCCCGCTTGATCGACGAGCGGGCCGGGCGGGCCTGACGACCTTTCCTCGCCCCCTTTCCGCCGCCCCCAGCGACAGGAGCCGTCCGATGTCCACCCCCGCCTTTGCAAAATCCATCGCCACCGTCTCGCTGAGCGGCACCCTGCCGGAAAAGCTGGAGGCCGCCGCCACCATCGGATTCGATGGGGTGGAGATTTTTGAAAGCGACCTGTTGACCTTCGACGGCTCCCCCGCCGATGTGCGGCGCATCGCCGAGGGGCTGGGGCTGGCCATCACCCTGTTCCAGCCCTTCCGCGATTTCGAGGCGATGCCCGACCCGATCCGCGCCCGCAACCTTGACCGCGCCGAACGCAAATTCGACGTGATGGAGGCGCTGGGAACCGATCTGGTGTTGGTCTGCTCCAACGTGCAGCCGCACGCCATCGACGATCCGGCCCGCGCCGCCGCCGATCTGGCCGAGATGGCCGACCGCGCCCAGCGCCGGGGTCTGCGCGTGGGGTATGAGGCGCTGGCCTGGGGCCGCCACGTCAAACGCTGGCGGCAGGCCTGGGACATCGTTCAGCGCGCCGACCACCCGGCCTTGGGGTTGATCGTCGACAGTTTCCACACGCTGGCGCTCGACGATGAGTTTTCCGGCATCGCCGAATTGCCGGGCGAGAAGATCTTCTTCGTCCAGTTGGCCGACGCGCCGAAGCTGTCGATGGACGTGTTGTCCTGGAGCCGCCATTTCCGCAACTTTCCCGGCCAGGGCCAGTTGCCGGTGACGCCCTTTTTGAAAGCGGTGCTGGATTCGGGCTACAGCGGCCCGCTGTCGCTGGAGATCTTCAACGACGAGTTCCGCGCCGCCCCGGCCCGGCTGACCGCGCTGGACGGTCTGCGCTCCCTGATCCACGCGGAGGCGGAGGCCGGATACGGCCCCGGCCTGCCCGAACCGCCGGTCTGTGACGGGGTGGAGTTTCTGGAATTCGCCGTGGACGACGCGGCGCGCGCGTCGCTCGCGGCGCTGCTCGTTCAATTGGGCTTCCGCCACGCCGGTCATCACCGCTCCAAGGCGGTCGATCTCTACCGCCGGGGCGGGGTCAATCTGGTGCTGAACAGCGAGGAGGATTCGGCGGCGTCGGAGCATTTCCAGATGCACGGCCCCTCGGTCTGCGCCATGGCCTTTCGCGTGGACGACGCGCAACGGGCGATGGCCCGCGCCGAGGCGCTGAAATGCCTGTCCTGGCGCGAGCGCGTCGGCGCGGGCGAACGCCGCATCCCGGCGCTGCGCGCGCCCGACGGCACCCTGATTTATCTGGTCAACGACGATCCCGCCGGGGACGATCCCGCCGGGCGCAGTCTGTGGGAGGATGACTTCCACATGTTGCCGGGCGGCGAGGATGAGGACGACGCCTCCGGCGCGTTGACCGGCATCGACCATGTGGCCCAAGCCCTGCCCTTCGGACGGCTCGACAGCTTCGTGCTGTTTTACCGCGCCGTCTTCGGCTTCCTGCCCGACAGCCTGTGGGAGCTGCCCGATCCCTACGGGTTGATCCGCAGCCGGGCGCTGGTCAGCCCCGGCGCGACGGCGGGGCGCGGGGTGCGGCTGCCGCTGAACATTTCGGAAAGCCGCCGCACGGCGACCGGGCGTTTCGTCGGGGCCACCGCCGGGGCGGGGGTGCACCACATCGCCTTTTCCAGCCCGGACATCGGCCCGCTGGTCGAAGCCGGGTTGGCGGCGGGCGTGCCGTTCCTGCCGATCCCCGCCAATTACTACGACGATCTCGCGGTCAAGCACCCGCTGGACGATGACGCGCTGGCGGCGCTGAAGCGTCGCGAGCTGCTCTACGACCGCGACGAGGAGGGCGAGTTCCTGCACGCCTACACCGACAGTTTCAGCGACCGCTTTTTCTTTGAGGTGGTGGAGCGGCGCGGCGGCTACCGCCAGTTCGGCGCGGTCAACGCCTCCGTCCGCATGGCGGTGCAGGCCCAGCTTCGCGAAGACCGCTGGCCCGAACGCTACCTCGACTGACCCGACCATTCCGTTCCTTCGGAAAGACGCATCATGACCAACGCACCGCACGCCGCCCCCGCCCCAGTTCAGGCCCCCGCTCGCGCGCCCTCCATCATCGTCGGCCTGATCGGCGCGGGGATCCAAGCCTCGCGCACCCCGCCGATGCACGAGCAGGAGGCCGACGCGCTCGGCCTGCGCTACATCTACCGTCTGATCGACCTTGACCAGCTTCAGGTCGGGGTGGACGCGCTGCCGGAACTGCTGGAGGGGGCGGAGCGGCTGGGCTTCACCGGCCTGAACATCACCTACCCCTGCAAACAGGCGATCATCCCGCTGTTGGACGAGTTGTCGGACGACGCGCGGGCCATCGGCGCGGTCAACACGGTGGTGCTGTCGGGCGGGCGGCGCGTCGGCCACAACACCGATTGTTCGGGCTTCGCCGAAGGTTTCCGGCGCGGCTTGGGCGACGTGCCGCGCGCCCGCGTCGTCCAGTTGGGGGCGGGTGGCGCCGGGGCCGCCGTGGCCCACGCCGCTTTGCAGTTGGGCGTTGGCCGCCTCAGCCTGTTCGACGCCGATCCGGCGCGCGCGGTCGCGCTGGCAGACCAGCTCAACGCCCGTTTCGGCGCGGGCCGGGCCGACGCCATCAGCGAATTGGAAGCGGCGATGGCGCAGGCCGATGGGCTGATCCACGCCACTCCCACCGGCATGGCGAAATTCCCCGGCCTGCCGCTGCCCGCCGAGCTGCTGCGCAGCCGCCTGTGGGTCGCCGAGATCGTCTATTTCCCGTTGGAAACCGAATTGCTGCGCGAGGCCCGCGCGCGCGGCTGCCGCACGCTGGACGGCGGCGGCATGGCGGTGTTTCAGGCCAGCGACGCCTTCCGTCTGTTCACCGGGGTGGAGCCGGACCCGGAGCGCATCCGCGCCCATTTCGCCGCGATGGGGGCGTACTGAGGGACGCGCCTGTTTTTTCATCGCACGGATGGCGGCGCGCGACCGCTGGCGCCATACTGCGGCCTCAATCCTTGACGCAGGAGCCGCCGCCGTGACGCTTGACCTCTGGATCCTCTACGCGCTGGCCGCCATCGGCCTGTCCCTGACGCCGGGGCCGAACGGCTTGCTGTCGCTGACCCACGGCGTGCGCTACGGCTTCAACCGCACCATCGCGACGGTGTTGGGCGGGGTCGTCGGATTTCTGGTTCTGGTCGCCGCGTCGCTGGCCGGAATGGGGGCGCTGCTGGCGGCGTCGGAAACCGCCTTCACCATCGCCAAATGGATCGGCGCGGCCTATCTCGTCTATCTCGGCGTCCGTCTGTGGCGGACCCCCGCCGCCGCCGTCAACGCCGACGGGGAGGCCGAAAGCGGCCCGCGCCACGGCCCGGCGCGTCTGTTCACCGAAGGCTTTATGGTCGCGGTGTCGAACCCGAAGGCGCTGATCTTCTTCGCCGCCTTTCTGCCGCAATTCATGATTCCCGGCGCGTCCTTCTGGCTGCAATTCGCCGTTCTCGGCGGCACCTTCGCCTTCACGGAATTTTGCTATGAGCTGGTGTTGGCCGGAATGGCCCAGCGCGTCGCCCCCTGGCTGACCCGCCACGGGCGTGTGTTCAACCGGATCACCGGCGGCATGTTCGTCGGCATCGGCGGCGTGATGGCGTCCGCCAGCCACACCTGATCCGCCCTCAATGCGATTGCGGCGAGGGGAAAAATAATCGTTTTCCGCGACGCGCCCGCCGCGCTAGGCTGGCGGCATCCCCAGGCGCGTCGTGAGGAGCCAGGAATGCCGACCACCCTTGTCCATCCCTGCCCGCCGCTGGCGGATCCCGCCATCATCGACGCCTTTCGCGGCGCGGCGGCGGCGATCATCAGCGACAATCTGCACCGCCTGCCGGGCGCGGGCGGCCTGCTGCCCCAGCACAAAGGCGGGGGGATGATCGGCACGGCGCTGACGATCAAGACCCGACCGGGCGACAATCTGGCGATCCACAAGGCGTTGGATCTGGCGCAGCCGGGGCATGTGTTGGTGGTGGACGGCGGCGGCGACCTGTCGCGCGCGCTGATCGGCGAGATCATTTGCGCCATCGCCCAGTCGCGCGGCGCGGCGGGCGTCGTCATCGACGGCGCCATCCGCGACGTCGCGACGATCCGCGCCGGGGATTTCCCCTGCTTCGCCCGTGGCGTCAACCATCTCGGCCCCTACAAGGACGGCCCCGGCGCGATCAACGTGCCGGTCACGGTGGGCGGAATGGTGGTGCAGCCGGGCGACATCGTCGTCGGCGACGATGACGGCGTGGTCGCCTTTCCGCCGACCATCGCCGCCGATCTGTTGCAGGCGGTCAAAGCGCAGGAACAGCGTGAGGCGGAGATCCTCGCCAGCATCCGCGACGGGCGTTACGTCGGCGCTTACGCGAAGTAGGCTCAGCCACCGAGTCGGCTGGCGGGAATTTTCAGTCCGACCGTCGCCCCTTCGCCTGGATGGCGCTCCATCTCCGGCATGACGGCGCGCTTGACAATGGCGCGGCCATTCAACCGGTCCGTCACCATGCTCCATCACCATGGTCCGTGGCGCGCCGCCCTGCTTTTTTCAGCGCCGCCCCGGCCCCAAGCACGCCATCACACCCCATCGGCGGACACGTCCTCATGCCGATTCATAGCTTGTCGCCACCGGATTTACCAAATCATCCAACACCACGCCGCTGACGAATTTGCAAATTTATTTGATATATCAGTTAATATCTCAACATTCGTGGATATAATTTCATATGAAATTCTTTTTTGATTTCACCAGTATGTATTTTATAACAATTGTAATATGAAATTCTATTTGTTGACTGAATATTAACTTAGATCTATTTGAGAATAATCGATGGCGCTTTCCCGTCGCAATGGTTTGAATGAAAAATTATTTTAAAAGGAATGGCATGCCGGGCAAATGGATTTTAAAGTTCCGGGCGGTTCGGACGCTCCAGGACGTCCATCAACTCTCAACCGACCTGTGCCGCGAGCTGGGCTTGGACCATTTCATCCATCTGGCCTGCGTGCCACAGGCGTCCAATCGCTTCGCCAATTATATTCTGTCGAACGTCCGTGACGACGAACCGCAAGCTTCACGCGGTCATTGCAAGGGCGTCGGCCTGCTTCACCGCGCGTTGGAGGATGCTCGCCCGCTGGTGTGGAGCGCCATGCCGGATCTGGTCCTACCGGTTCCGGCGACGAATCTTCCCCTGGCGGGCGGCGGCGACATTCTCCTGTCCGACGGGGGCATGCTGGGGATTCATGGCGGAGACGGCGGCAAGGCCGTGCTGTGCTTCACAGTCCGCCATGGACGTCTGCATGATCGGGACATCGAGCGGATTCTGTGTCTGCTTCAGGTCATGTCGCCCTACGTCTACACCTGCCTGACCGCTCCGGCGGCGGACGCGACCCGCCTTCTGTCAGAGCGGGAACGCGAGTGTCTGACATGGATGATCCAGGGAAAAACATCATGGGAAATCGGCAAGATTCTCGGGATCACCGAAAGAACGACGGACTTTCACGTCGGGAACATTCTGCGAAAGATGGACTGCCGCAACCGCAGCCAAGCCATCGGAAAAGCGCTTCTGAACGGTCACGCCGCCCGCTTTCCGGACGACCTGTTGGAGCGGGAGATCCGCCTTGACCAACCCGCCGCGCCATCGGTCAGAACGAGGCTGGAACCCCCGCCAAAATCGCGGTGATCTGGGCGATTTCCGCCGGTTGAACGATCAATGCCGCCGCCGCTCAGCGACCGCCGCCAATGGGCAGAACCGCCCCCGTCACATAGGCGGCGGCGGGGGAGAACAGCCAGACGACGCCCGCCGCGACCTCCTCCGCCGTGCCGGGGCGCCCCATCGGGACGCCGTCCGCCAACCGCTCCACCCGTCCGGGATCGCCCGCCGCCGCGTGCAGCGGCGTGTCGATCAGGCCGGGGGCGACCGCGTTGACCCGGACGCCTTCCCGCGCCGTTTCGCGGGCCAGCCCGACCGTCAGACTGTTGATGGCGCCCTTGGTGACGGCGTAATGGATCCATTCCCCGCCGCCGCCCAGCGTCGCGGCGATGGAGGACAGATTGACGATCACGCCGCCCGCCCCGCCCCGCCGCTGGGACAGGCGAAGGACGGCTTCGCGGGCGCACAGCATGGCGCTCCAGACGTTGATCCGCAGCACGCGGGACAAGGTGTCGCCGTCCAGATCCTGAAGCCGCCGGAAGCCGCCGGTGATTCCGGCGTTGTTGACCAGCCCGCCGAGTGGACCCATCTGACGGGTCGCGTCGTCGAACAGGCGCAGGATGTCGGCCTCCTCCGCCAGATCGGCGACGACGGCGGCGGCGGCGCCGTTGGCGGCGCGGATGTCGGCGGCGACGACCTCGGCGTCCTCCTCCGTCACGTCGTTGACGACCACCGGCCAGCCATCCGCCGCCAGAGCGCGGGCGGTGGCCGCGCCGATGCCGCGACCGGCCCCGGTGACGATCACCGCGCGTTTGGGGGCGGCTTGCAAAACGCTCATGGCGTGGGATCTCCTGGAAGGTCGCTCAGCGGCTTGCCGCCGCTTGGGCGAGGGGGGAGGGCGCGCGCAGCAAGGCGCGGCGGGTCAGTTCATAAGGAACAAGCCCGATGGCGGCGACGGCCAGCAAACCGCAGCCCATCGCCACCGTGGTGAAATCGCTGCCCGTCGCGTCGCGGACAAAACCCGCCAGCATCTGGAACAGCGTCACCAGGATGTAGAAGACGGTCATAAACCAACCAAGCGACCAAGCGACGTCCGACGGCGCGGCGGCGCGGGCGGGCATGGCCAGGATGCCGCCCGCAGGCAGGCCAAGGAAAAGGCCGGTGAGGATGCAGCTCGCCACCGGGTTCGCCCCCATGGCGAAGGCCAACCCCGAAGCCGCAGCCCCCAACGAACCGACGATGACCGGCAGCATCGGCCGTCCGCTCCGATCCGTGACGATGCCGCCCAGCGGCATGCTGAGCATGGCGACCCACATGGCGACGCTGACGGTGCGCGACGCCTCGCCGGTCGACAGCCCCCCGGTCGAAACCAGCAGGCCGGGCGCGTAGGTCAGGAAAATGACCTGCCCGACGTTGTAAGAGGCCCAGATCACCCCGGCGATGGTGGGAAGGATGCTCTGACGTTGCAGGATCCGCCGCAGGTTCGGCATCTCCCGGCGGGGCGCCAAGGCGCCGACGGGGGAGCGATAGGTCATCGCCACCAGCATGGCGACCACCAGACAGATGAAGGTGGTCAGGTGGAAGGACCAACGCCAGGACGCCGCTTCGGCGATGGCCGGGAACAGGGCCAGGGCGGTCGCCAGCCCGAATTGCCAACTGATGAAGACGATGGCCAGCGCGGTGGACAGCTCCTTGTCGCGAAACCATTCGGCCACCATGGCGGACACCAGAACGCTCAACAAGGCGTTGCCCGCCCCGCCGACCAAGCGGCCGATCATGGCGGTCGTGTGATCGTGGCTGAGCGAAAAGACAAGGCTGCCAGCCGCCAGCAACAGCAGGCTGAACACCGCCAACCCTTTCAGCCCAAAGCGGCTGGCGAGCACCCCGGCGGGCAGCGCCAACAGGATGCCCGGCAGCATGAACAGCCCCATCAACTGCCCCAACGCCGCGTAATCGACCCCGAGATCCGCTCTGGCGTAGGGAATCAGCGCCCCCAGGATTTGAAACTCCAGCGCCATGCAGGTTCGCGCGACGAACAAAATGGCCAAAATGAACCAACGCATGATCTTGGACATCCCCCATGATTTCCAACGGCTGCGGTTTCACAGCCGATTGCCCACGATTTTCTGGATGCTGAGTGGCGGCATATGCATCCGGTGACTGTTTTTCCAGGATGATGGCGCAGCCAAAGGGAGAGTCAAGTCGTCCGTTCGGTCATCAAACCTTCTGGCGCGTGGGGCGTATGCGGATGTCGTCCAGATGAACATGGGCCGGTTGCCCCACCACAAAGCCGATGGCGGCGGCGACGTCCGCCGGATCGAGAAAGGGTCCCTGGTCGGCCTCAAGCCCGCGAAACCAGTCGGGATCATACCCGGCGACCGCCTGGAACTCCGATTTCACGAATCCCGGTTCGATCAAGGTCACGCGGACGCCGTGCTGGCAGATCTCCTGTCGCAGAGCCTCCACCACGGAATGCAGGGCGAATTTGGTGGCGCCGTAGACCGGGTTGAACGCCGAAACCTGTCGGCCAATGGTCGATCCGATCACCACGATGTCGCGGACTCTCGCGTCCTCCCGCCCGCCCTCACGCTCGCCGTCTTGCGCGGCGGCGACGAAGCGCTCGGCGCAGGCGCGCAACTGCCGCAGGGCGGCAAGGCAATTGACCTCGAACAACTCCGCCCATTTCGCGGGGTCGGAGCGCAGCAGGGTTCCCGGCAACCCGTGACCGGCGCACAGCACGAACAGGTCGGGCTGTCGGTCCCAGGCGCCGCGCGCCGCGTCGAACAAACGGTCGATCAGTCCGGCGTCGGTCGCGTCGCCGACGACCCCCAGCACCGGACGTTGCGGGCCGGGCCAGAGGGCCTCCAGCACGGTCAGTCTCGGCTGGCGGCGGCCATTGGCGACGACGCGGGCGCCGTCCTCCACCAGCCGACGGGTCACGGCGGCCCCGATGCCGGACGTGGCCCCGGTCACGACGCCAATCCGGTTGGCGGCCTTGCGGTTGGCGGCGGCCTGATTGGCGGCGGCGTGTTCGCTGTGTCCCATGTCGTTCTCGCAATCGTAAAGGGATGTTGTCCGCACGGCGGGTCAGGCCCGCAAATCGGCGTGTTCGCGCCGGAACGCGGCGTCCTTGCGCCCGATGGGAACGGGCGGCAGCGCGTTCGCGGCGACCAGACGGCGCAGGAAACGGACCAACCAATCGGTGGTCGGCGGATCGAATCGGATGTTGGCGCGCGCCAGCCGGTCAAGCGTCCGGCGGTGGTCGTAGCGGATGTTCCGGGGTTGACGACGCGCCCAAAACAGGGCGATGGCCAAAGCGGGATCGCGATGCCGCGCCGCCCGCTCGAACAGGCTGGCGAAGTCCGGCGCGTCGGTCGGCTCCAACGGGAAGCCCAAGCCGCGCAACGCCGCGAAGATGTCGGCGTAGGCGATCTCATGCTCGCTGTCGACGTGGAAGACGCCGCCGGGCAGGTCGGGGTTGAGCGACACATCGACGATTCCGGCGGCGACGACATCGACCGGGCTGAGAGCGATGCGCTCGTCCACCCGCGTCGGCAAGGCCCCCAGCCGCGCCACCGCCGACAGGAATTGAACGAAACGGTTGTCGCCGGGGTTGCGCTGAAACGCGCCGGTGCGGGAATGGCCCGACACGTTGCCGGATCGGTAAACAAAGCCGACGCCGCCCTTGAGCATGAAGGAGCGGACCAACCGCTCGGCTTGGAATTTGGTCCGCTCATATTCGTTCTGGAAGCGCTGTCCGATGTCCAGCGCGTCTTCGGTGAACGTGACCGGCTCCGCTCCTTCGTTCACGCCGGCCACCGCCAACGTTGACATACAGTGCAGATGCTTGGGCCGTCCGCTGCTGGCGAGCGCGATCAAGCTGCGCACCGGGCGGATGTTTTGCGCCTCGAACAGGGCGGCGTCGCCGAACAGGCGGGTGTCGGCGGCGAAATGGTAAATGGCGTCCAGCCCGCTTTCCAGCGTCGCGAACTCGGTCTCCGTCAGGCCAAGCCTCGGGGCGCTGACGTCTCCTTGCAGCACAATCACCCGGTCGCGATGGTCGGCGAGCGGCGCGTCGGGGAAATAGCCGTCATAGACGCTTTCCAAACGGTGGCGCGGAGACTCGCCGCCGCTGGCGCGCACAAGGCAATGGATCCGCGCGTCGGTCCGCGCCAACAGCGCGTGCAGGACATGGCACCCAACGAAGCCGGTGGCGCCGGTCAGAAGGATGTCGTGGTAGGTCCGTCGCGTCGGAACGGGCGGCTCCAGCGCCAGCGCCGTCGGCACGTAGGTCAACAGCCCGGTGCTGGACCCTGGTTCGACCAGAAGCCGCCCAGCGCCCGGCGGCTCGTCCGCCACCCCGACCTGAGCCAGCAGGTTTTGGCGGATGGCGCGCATCAGGGCGATCATCTCCCCCTCGTTCTCGCGCGTTGGCGAGAAAGACAGGTCGGCGACCAGATGCCCATCGATCGTGCGGGCGGTCAGCTTCAGGTCGTAAAGGCGGTTGTTGGCTCCGCCGCGCGCCGGTCCGGGCGCATAACGGGACGGCGTCAGGCCCAGGGATTCCCCGGCGAAACGGAAGTCGCCCAGATAATTGTAGCAGACGCGCGACCGTCGCGATCGATCCGCCCCGGCCAGCCCATAGGCCACGCCGAGATGCGGCGTGTTGGCGAAGACCGCCTCCACCGCCTGCCGCGTGGCCGCCGGATCGCGCCGATGGACCGGCAACGAGACCGGAAAGGTCGAGGTGAACCAGCCAACCATGCGCGAGGGGTCGAGCCGTTCGTCGAAGGACAGCCGACCGTGGCTTTCCACATCGACGGTCAGGTGATCGACGTCGCGCCCCGCTCCATCGTCCGCCATTGGACTGTAAGTTTGGGGGCTGTGGGCTTGGGGGCCGTAGGCTTGGGCGAAGGCCGCGAGCAGGGCGGCGTGCAGCCGCGACCCGGCGGCGTCGTGCAGGCGGGCGGTTTCCGCGCGGGTGAAGGCGAGCCAGACCGTGCGGGCGGCGCCCTCCACATTTTCGGGCCGATCCTCCTCCGCCCTGTTCTTGGCGACCGCGTCCCAGGCGGACAGGTCGGGGCGCAGTTGCTCGACCGACTCCGCCATATGGTCCACCCAGTCCCAGAAGCCGTGACGGCCAAGGGGAATCGTCGGCTCTTGCCCGTTCGCCAGCGCGGCGTGGATGCGGTCGAGATCGTCCAGCACAATGCGCCACGACACCGCGTCGATCGACATATGATGGCAGACCAGCAGCAGGTGGCTTCGCCCTTGCTCCCCTTCAAACAGATGGGCGCGAAACACCGCGCCGCTGGCCAAATCGATGGCGCGATGCAGCCCATGCGCCACCCGGCTGATTTCCGCCGCCTCATCCATGCCGGGATCGATGCGGGAGTGGGACAGGATGCGGTCGCCGGTGATCGTCGCCAGATGCGCGCTCCAGCCGCCATCGTCGGCCCGTCGGTAGGCGGTGCGCAGCAGCGGATGAATCTCCACCAGCCGGGCCAGCGCCTGTTTCAGCCGGTCGGCCTGCGCCGGACGGTCGGTCGCCAGCAAGATCGCCTGATTCCAATAATCTGGATCGGTGAGGCCCGCCGACAGGAAATCCCGTTGCGCCGGGGAAAAACGGTCGCCGCCCTGGCGGGAGGGTCGGGCGTTCGGCTCGTCCAACGCGGCGGGGGCGCTGAGCGCGTTGGCCAACCCGGCCAAGGTCGGGTTCGCCAGAAAGGCGGCGGCGGAAATCGCGCGGCCTGTGATCTGGAGATCCGAAATCACTTGGATCGCGCTGACGGAATCGCCGCCAACGTCAAAGAAGCTGTCGGTTCGGCCAAAGCGTCCATGGCCCAGATGCTTGCGCCAGATCGCCCGCAATTCCGCGTCCTGCGGATCGTCGAGATTTCCGTCGCCCTCCTCATCCCCGTCAGCGCCGCAAAGCGCGGCCAACGCCGCCTCCACCTTCGGCTGAAGCGCCTTGCGGTCGGTCTTGCCGTTGGCGTTCAGCGGAAAGGCGTCGAAGCCGAACAGCCGGGATGGGATCATGTGGGCGGGCATGACGGCGGCGAGCGCCGGTTTCAACGAGTCGAGCGTTCCGACCCGCCCATCGGCGGTTCGCGCCGCCGCGATCAATTGCCCGCGACCATCGACGATCAGGAAATAAGCGGCGGCTTCCTCGATGCCCGCGACGCCGCGCATCGCGGTTTCCACATGCTCAAGCTCCACGCGGTAGCCGTTGACCTTGACTTGACGGTCGATCCGGCCACGAAACTCGACAATTCCCGCCGCGTCGATCCGCACGAAATCGCCGGTCCGGTAAAAGCGCATGTCCCCTTCGACGTCGGACACAAAGCTGGCGGCGGTGGACGCCGCGTCGCGAAAATAACCGGGGCCGACAGACGGGCCGCCGATGAACAGCTCCCCCACGACGTCGCGGTCCCAAAACGCGCCGTCCTCGTCGCGCGCCAACAGGCGGGTCTGGCCAAAGGGCGCGCCGATGGGAACCGACGCGGCGGTCAGACGCAACAGATCCTGTTCGCTGCGGATGACGTGGCAGGTGACGCCAACCGTCGTTTCGGTCGGGCCGTAATGATTGACGAGAACTTGCGTGACGGCGGCCCGCCAGATGTGCGTGGCGAAGGGAATGGTCAACAATTCGCCGCCCAGCACGAGAAAGCGCAGGGCCGGACGTTTGCGGTCGGCAAGCTGGAACATCGCCTTCCAGTGCGACGGCGTGATTTTCAGAAATTCGATCTGATGATCGACCAGATAGCCGAGCATCCCCGCCGGGTCGCGGCGCAGATCCGAATCCAGCAGATGCAGCGTTCCGCCGGTCCACAAGGACAAAAACAGGCAGGTGTTGCCAAGATCGGCGGCCAGCGTGCTGACATGGGCGTAGCGCAGCGCGTCGGCGATCTCCAGACGCGCGATCAGCGACGTGGCGTAATGGGCGATGTTGCCATGGTTGACCAGCACCCCCTTCGGCGCGCCGGTCGAGCCGGAGGTGAACAGCACATAGGCCGGATCGGATGGGTCAAGCGGCTCCAACCGCTCCGCCTCGGTCGCGGGGCCGCTTTCCAGAGGCTCGAAGGCGACGGCGGCGATCCCCGCCTCGCGCAGTCGGCGCGCGGTGGGGCCGTTCGCGATCACCTGGGCGGCCCCAATGGCGCCAAGCCGACGCCGATGTTCGTCGGGGTTGCCGTCCTCCTCCACGACGGTGTAGGCGCCGCCGCAGCGCATCACCCCGACCAGGGCGATCAGCAGATTGGCCGAACGGGGAAGATGCACGGCCACCAGGTCGCCGCGAGCGATTCCGCTGCGGCGCAGGCCTTCGGTCAAAAGACCGGCGCGGAACCACAGATCACGGTAGGAGACATGTTCGTCGCCCGCCACAATCGCGACGCGGTCGGGCGTTTCGTGCGCGAAATGACCGATTCGATCAAGCAGCATTCCAGTCCTCTTGAGATCGGCGGCGCGCGTCCCGCCATCCCCAGCGTGGGAGAGGGGCGGGACGCGCTGACGGCTTCACGGGATTCAGGGCGGTTGGGAGGCCAGCCCGGATCGCAGGGGGGAGAACCCGCCTGCGCCGTCGGGGGTCGTCCGACCGGGCGCAGGCGGCGTGACCGTGGCGGTCAGCTCCAGAACGCGAGCGGCTTGTCCGGCGTCGGGCAACCGATGAAGGCGGCCATGCCGACGCGGTGCGTGTCCTTGCAAGAGGTGACGCCGTGCAGCATCCGCGAACTGAAGATGATGAGGTCGCCCACCTCGGGATGCAGAACGACGCGCGGCGGTTCAATCGACGCGGGGTCAAGGCCCTCGACGTCAAGGATGGTCTGCTTTTCCGACGCCGTCGGCTCGCGCAGCCAAAGCTGAAGATCGCCGCCGACCTCGGGAACCTTCAAATAGATGTTGGCGACCAATTGATTGATGAACGCGGCGATTTCGGGCGCGTCGGTTTCTTGGTCGATCTGGTCGTTGTGGGGGTAGAACTCCGACGTCGTCGGCTGAAAGACGCGGAACGCGCCGACGAAGCAAGTGCGGCCATGCAGGCGCAGCAGGTTGGCCCCCGTCGGCCACAGCTCTTGCAGCAGCAGCCGCACATAATCCACAGGCGACAGAAGCGGAAAATACATGGCGCGGACGTCGTTGATCGAGGGGAGAGCGGCGTTGTGATACTTGTCGATCTCCTCCGCCTTCCATTTCGTGTCGATGTGCGGCATGTACACCCGGCCGACGCTGCTGGTGTATTTCTTGTGATAGTGGCCCAGAGCCGGGTGATTCATCGCCTTTTCAGAAAAGCGGGCCGAAATGTCCTCGGGATAGAAATTCCGGACATGAATCGCGCCGATTTCCCGGCTGGCGAGTTGCAACAAGGTTTCGGTGGTCAGTTCGTGAGCAACCAGGTTGGTTTCCTCGACGGGGCGCTGCGCCGACACGGCATTCATCACGATGTCTCCCAGAAATGCGGTTGCCGCACCGCCGACGCCCTGCCGGTCCATCCGGTTTCAAGGCCGCCATTCGATGCGGTGACGCACTTTCAGCAAAACGGATGGTCGGCGCACCTGAAGACCCTTGCAGTTGATCGAATATTTAAATCATGCGAATTTGAAAATTTATTCATCAACGAAAACAAAGAATACAATAGAGCGCAATTCAATGGTTCCGGATTATGACCTCTATTTATAAGGTGTATGACGTAAATTAGACTTACGTCGTAAGTTATATATTGTGATTTCTATCGTGTGCAATCTATATTTTGTTGACTTCATCTTTGTGCGACCTCTATGGATTTGGGAGTCACACCGCCGGGGAGGATGTCCGTGGTCCCACAAGCAGCCGAATCTCGAACCGACACGCTGTTGAACGCCCGCGTCGATCTGGCCGCAGCCCTGCGATGGGCGTTCCGTTTTGGGTTTGGCGAGGGCATTTGCAATCATTTCAGCGTCATGCCGCCGGGCGGCGGCGGTCATTGCCTCATCAACCCGTTCGGTCGCCATTGGGCGGAAATGCGCCCCGGCGACCTTCTGTTGTTGGACGACGGCGGCGCCGTGATCGACGGAACGGGGGAGGTTGAAGCGACCGCCTTCCACATTCATTCCCGCCTGCACCGCCACCGACCGGACGCGGTGGCGGTGCTGCACACGCACATGCCCCACGCCACGGCGTTGACCATGATCGACGGCGGCCGGTTGGAGCCGTCGCATCAGAGCGCGCTGCGTTTTTACGGGGCGATCGCCTATGACGATCATTACAACGGGCTGGCCCTGGACGCGGGCGAAGGCGACCGGCTGGCCGCCGCCATGGGGGAGGCGCGCATCCTGTTCATGGCGAACCATGGGGTGATCGTCACCGGACCGTCGGTCGCCGAGGCCTTTGACGCCCTCTATTATCTGGAGCGCGCCTGTCAGGTTCATCTGCTCGCCCTGTCCACGGGGCGTCCCCTGCGGGCGATCCCAGAGGATGTGGCCAAGCGGACCCGCGTCCAGTTCGACCAGGACGCGCGCCTCTATGGTTCCGCTCATTTCGAGGCGTTGAAGCGCATGCTGAAAGCCGAAGCGCCGGATTTCGACGCCTGACGACCCGTCGCGCGGACGGCTTCCGGATGACTTCCGGACGGCGGAATTGACGCGGAGCGGAGGAAAATCCAACCGCAAGGAGGCCTGTTCGCCTCAGAAATCGGCCTGTTCAGCCTCCAGATAGGCGAGGCTGATGTATTTGCCGATGTTGTTGTCCCACCCCTTGGTCTCGGCGGCGCGGGACGCGACGCGCGGATCGGCGAGCGCCACCGCCTTCGCCTCCTCGATGGAACGTCCGGCCTTCACGGCGGCGGCGCAGGGTTCATAAATGCCTTCAAACAGGGCGCGCTGCCAAGCGGGCACGCCGGGGCCGGGTTCGCCATGGGCTGGCAGCCAGATGCGGGTGTCGCTGTCGGTGCGCAGCCGGTCCATGGTCTCGAAGGTTCCAAGGTAAGAGCCGTCGTCCATGTTGGCGATGCGCCGGTCCATCATCACGTCGCCGACGCACATGACCCCATCCTCGACCACCGCGACCGACAGATCGGATGGCGTGTGGGCGCGCCCGTAATGGTGCAACCGCAGCCGGACGTCGCCAAGCGACAGCTCGTCGCCATGGGCGGCGTCGCGGTTGGGGGCGACGATCCGGGTGCCGACGGAGGCCTGGGCCGTCCATTTCACCATGGCGCTCCGCCAAGCGCCGCCTTCCACCCCCAAAATCGCCGCGCGCGTCGCGGGCAAGGCGTAGCGCGGCAAATCCTCGCCGAACGCCTCGGCGAAGGCGTGGTTCCCCAGCCAATGATCGCCGTGGTAATGCGTGTTGACGACGCCGACCACCGGCTTTTTCGTAACGGCGCGCAGCATGCGGATGGCCATCTCGCCGATCTGGAGCGAGGCGCCGGAATCAACGACGATCACGCCCTCGCGCCCGATGACGAAGGTGATGTTCGCCATCATCCCTTGGTTTTCGGGCGTCGGAAAGCCGTCCGGCGCCTGTATGATCCAGACATGCGGGCTGACCTGAACCAACGGCCGATCCGCCACCGGCGGCCCCTTGACGAAGGCCTCGACCCCGGCGGCGAAGGCGCGGACCGCCTCCGATCCCGGCAAAGCGGCCAGAAGAGCGGCTCCACCGGCGAGCAAGCGGCGGCGTGACGGATGAAACATGCGAGTCTCCCGGACAATCATCGCGCCGCGACCGGCGGGGTGGCGGGGGCAGGAACGGAACGGACGCGCGCCGGTCGGTCGATCACCCGGTCGGTCAGCACGGCGCCGATCCACATCGACCACAGCACGAGCCACGCGGTCAGCACGAAGATCGAGGCCCCGGACACGCCCGCGCCAATCGCGCAACCGCCCGCCAGGACGCTGCCGAACCCCATCAGGCAACCGCCGATGATGTGGCGCCGCATGGTGGAGCCGTCGTTGAAGCCCTCCAGCTTCAGCCCGCGCCCGACCAGCCCGGCCAGGAAGGCGCCCAGCGCCACGCCGGGGATCAGCCCGGCGTCGAACCCCCAACGCGCGCCCGGCGGCGACAGCACCAGCATCAGGAAATCGGCGGACGGCGCGGTGAAGCTCAGGGAATGGATCGGCACAGGGTCGAAGGCGGCGGCGGCGCTGCGCCAGGTGAACCACCACGCGGCGGCGACGGTCAGCCCGACGCCCACCGCCCCCAGCCAGAACCAACCCGACAGGCGGTTGCGCCGGGCGATCACGGCGCCGGCGGCCAGCCAGACCAACGCGAACAGCAACGCCCCGTCATGCCCGACGCCCGCCAACGCCAACAGGTCACGCCGCGCGCCGCTGACCGTCCACCAACCATTGACCGCCTCGCGCGCTGGCGACAGGACGCCGCGCAACGCCGCTTGCGCCATCACCGCGAACACCAGCCCCGACAGCAGCGCCCGCAAATTGCCGGTGGCCGCGAGAACCAGCATGCGGCTGGCGCAGGCGCGGGTCAACGTCATGCCGCAGCCGAACATCAGGCCGCCGATCACCGCGCCCGACAGGCTGCCGGGGTTGTTGAGCTGGCGGACGGCGCCGGTGTCGAACAGGCCAAGCAGAATCAACCCCTGCGTGGCGATCAAGGCGGTGGAGAAGGCGAGCAGCCACACCGCCAGCCGTTCGCCCAGCCGACCATGCGCGACCTCCAACGTCGAGGCGCGCAGGCAAAAGCCGGAGCGTTGGGCGAAAACCCCGAACAGCGCGCCGATCAACAGACCGCCCAGCGCCAGAAAGCGGTCTTCGCCCAACGCTTCCATCAGGCCGTCGATGGTGATGGCGAAGCCCATGGCGTCAGCCTTTTCAGGGTTTGATGTAGGCGTAATGTTCGCGCGTTTGCAGTTCGGTGATGCGGACCACGCCGGACAGGGTGAATTCCGCCTCCATCACGAACTGGTCCTTGGTCAGGTTGCGCCGCTTCATGGTGATCTCGCACACCTCGAAACGGACGCCGCGCCCCTTGAGGTCGGAGATCAACGGGCCGTAATCGATGTTGTTCTTCTGGTCGCGCGCGCCTTCCATCAACAGATCCACCCCTTCGGCGTGGGTGACGACGTGGATCTCGGTCTTCGGCGCGACGTCCAAATGGTTGCGGATGTTGCGCAGGGCTTTGGTTCCCTGCTCCGCCGCGTTATCGATGTGGTAGACCACCTTGTCCTGGGCCAGCGCCGGGACCGACGCCGCCACGCCGAACAGCAACAGCGCGGGCAACAGCAGGGGGATGAGGCGGCGGCGGATGCTCATGGCGGCGGTCTTTCCATTGGTTCAGGCGGCGTTTTTCGGGGCTGCGTTTGGCGATGACGCGCGTCAGGCGGCAAGGCCGGGGTTGCCGTCCACCCCCTTCAACGTCGGCAGATTGAGACGGGGCGGCGCGATGATCTTGCGGGCGCGCAGGTTGCGGGCGACCAGATCCCAAATCGGTTCGCCGCCCACCGTCTTGGCCTCTTCGGCGACGGGCGCCCAGCCCGCGACCTTGTAGGTTTTCGACGCTTCCAGCGCTTTGCCGTTCAGCGTCATGTCCTGAATGCGTTGCCCCGCCGCCGCCGTGGGATCGCAGGCGTAGGACAGGCCGCCGACGCGCACCATGTCGCCGCCCTGCTGGTAATAGGGGTCGGGGTTGAACAGGTTGTCGCAGACATCCTCCAGCACCGTCTTGATCTGCGCGCCGGACAGGCTGCTGAGCGTCACATAGGGGTAGGTGATGGCGGTCTGGTCCAGCAGGGATTCCATGGTGATTGGTTGACCGGGCAGCAGGCTCGTTCCCCAGCGGAAACCCGGCGAAAAAGCGATCTCCGCGTCCTTCTCCGCCATCAGCGCGTCGAGGATCACCTGGTCGAAGCTGCCGTTGAAGTTGCCGCGCCGGTACAGCGTGGCGTCCGTCACCGCCAAAACCTCGCCCAATGTCGCCTCGTAGGGCGCGCGCACGCGGGTGATGAGCGCGTCCATCTCCGGGTCGGCGGGCAGCAGGTCGGCGAAGACCGGCATCAAGCGGTAGCGGAAATCGGCGACCCGTCCGCCGCTGACCTCCAGATCGAGCACGCCAAGGAACTTGCCGTTGGACCCGGCGTTTGTGACCAGCGTCTTGCCGCCGGGGTTGGCGACGACGCTGGGCGCCGGCATGCCGTCATGGGTGTGGCCGCCCAGGATCGCGTCAACGCCGCTGACCCGCGAGGCCATCTTCAGATCCACGTCCATGCCGTTGTGCGACAGCACGACGACCACCGCCGCCCCGGCGGCGCGGGCGGCGTCAACCGTCTTTTGCATGTCCTCTTCGCGGATGCCAAAGGTCCAGTCGGCCACCATGTAGCGCGGGTTGGCGATCGGCGTGTAGGGGAAGGCTTGGCCGATCACCGCCACCTTGACCCCGTTCACCGCGCGCATCGTGTAGGGCTTGAACACGTCGTCGCCGAAATCGGCGCTCTTGATGTTCTGGGCGACGATCTCGATGTGACCGGCGAAGTCCTTTTCCGCGACCTCGCGCACCCGGTCCTGGCCGTAGGTGCATTCCCAATGCAGGGTCATGACGTCGACGCCCAGCAGCTTGGCGGCCTCCACCATGTCCTGTCCCTGCGTCCACAGCGCGGTGCCCGACCCCTGCCAGGTGTCGCCGCCGTCCAGCAGCAGCGCGCCCGGACGGTTGGCCCGCACCCGCTTGACCAGCGTCGCCAGATGGGCGAAGCCGCCGACCTTGCCGTACAAACCGGCCAGCCGCTCGAAATCAAGGAAGGCGAAGGCGTGCGCCGCGCGGCTGCCGGGGGCGATGTGGAAATGCTCCAGCAGCGAGGTTCCCACCAGATGCGGCGCCCGTCCGGCCATGCCCGCGATCCCGAGATTGACGCTCGGCTCCCGGAAATGAATCGGTTTGAGCTGGGCGTGGCAGTCGGTGATGTGCAGCAGCGAGACGTTGCCGAAGGCTGGCGCGTCGTAGACGGCCTCAGCCGCCGTTTGGGCGCGCGCCAACCCGGCGGGCAGCAGCAGACCGGCGGCGTTGGCGGCGGCCAAGACGTTGAGGAACTCGCGGCGGTTCATTGGGTCGGCCCCGACGGCGCGTTGACGGGTGATTTGGGATCGAACAGCAAAGCCATCAGATGCTTGATCTGCGTCTCGCCCAGAATCCCCATGTGACCGGCGCGCGGCATGTTGGAGCAGGCGTTGCTGGCCTTGGCGTTGTAGATCTTGGCCCAGGCCGCCTTCAGCGTCTCCTCCCCCTGCCCGCGCAGCGTTCCGTACTGGGTCAGGCTGGGGCCGATGGTGCCATAGGAAATCTCGGTCGGGCTGATCTGGTGGCAGTTGTAGCAATTGCCGCCGTTGGGGGTGTCCGGCTTGTCGGACCAGGTGTTGCCGCGCCCGCTCTGGGCCAGCGCCTCCCCCTGTTTCCAGTCGCCCAGCCATTGGCCATCGGACGGCCATTTGACCGTCGCCATGTTGGCGGCCTCGATCCGCTGGCGCTGGGCGGCGGCGGCGGGGCTGGCGGCGACCTCGGGGTTGGAGCAAAAGGCTTGCGTCTCGTCCTGGGTCAAACGGTCGATCGTGGCGACGCCCTTGCCCTTGAAGCTGGCGGCCAGCATGCGGGAAAAGGCGGCGTCGTCGGCCCCCGGCCCCCAACCCGTCGTTTGGGACAGGGCCGGGCCAGCCAGCGCCAGCAGGGCGGCGGCGAGCAGCGCGAAATGTTTCATGGCGGCCTCCCTCTCAGCGCTTGATTCCGGGCGTCTTCATCGTCGCCCCCTTGGCGGTGGCCGCCATGTACATCGACAGCGCGATGGTCGCGTCGGAGGTGTAGACGGGTTCGGGGAAACGCTGCTGGCGGAAGCAGTCGTTCAGCCGCCATTGCATCGACCACATCTGTCCGGCGCTGACGCGGTAGGCTGGCCAACCGCCCCACCCCGCCGCCGCCCCTTTGGCGCCGGGGATGTAGGGCAGTTCCTGAAGACGGATGCGCGCGCCCTCCTGGCCATGGCAGGTGGCGCAGGCGAAATCATACGGGCCGCCCTGATAATTGAACATCCGCTTGCCCAGCTCGTACATCGCCTGTTCCTTGGGATGCGCGAGCGTCACCACGATGGGCGCGTCCTTGGATTGGCCGGAGATGTAGGCGGCCAGCGCGTTCATCTCCTCCTTCGGCGGGGCGGTGAAGGACGCTTCAATATAAGGCTTGGGATCCTTGCCCTGGAGGGTCTGCATGCAGGTCAGCAGGCGCGATTCCAGATCCTGAACCCGGTCGGTGTCCGCGAAATGGCGGGGAAGCTGGGCGTAGGCCCCCTTGACCACGCCGGGGCCGAGGCCAAGGTCGCAGCGCTCCAGCGACGCCGCCTTTGGCCCGGCGGGCGTCTTCCACAGCTCTTCCCCGCTGGCTTCGTACAGTTCGGCGGGGTTGCCGTCCTGCAAGGCCTCGCGATAGGCGTCGATGCTGTCCTGCGCCCTGTCCTTCTGGGCGTAGGCCACCGTCACGGCCGCCGCCGACGCCACAAGGAACGCCATGATTCCAACGCTTGCGCGGTCCATCCCTGTTCCCTCCCGTCCTTGTTCTTGCCTGCCGGACGCGCCCCCGCCTCCGGTTCGAGACTCCGTCAGGTCACGGCGGCTTCGTCGGTGCGGGTGTCGCCCTTGTTGTCCACCCAGGTGATCGACACCTTGTCGCCCGCCTTGCCGCCCTTCACCTTGAAGGCGAGGTAGGGATTCTTGGAGATCGACGGCCCCCATTGCGCTTGCATCACCGTCTTGCCGTCGAGCTTGGCGGTCACTTCGTTGATGAACCAGGCGGGGATGACCGCGCCGTTGGCGTCCTTGCGCTGGCCGGTTTCCATCTCATGGCCCATCAGGACCTTGATCTCGGTGACGCCATCCTTGACGGAGGCGCGGATCTTCATCGGGCTGCCCATGCTGATGCTCCTTTTCCGGTTCGTTCAGCCGCCGCAGCCGCCGAGCGTCACCTTGATTTCCTTGGATGCGGCGTAGAATTTGCCGTCCGCCTTGACCAGAACGACGACGTTGGAGGTCTGGCCCATCTTGATGCGCGCCGTGACCTCCGGGATCGTCTCGGGCGTCAGGTCGAAGGACGCCGCCAGCATGCTGGGATTCTTGTCGACCAGGATGGCGATGCGTTCGGTGTTGGCCAGCTTGCTGATCGCCTGGATCGGCACCACCGCGCCGTTTTCCGCGATGTCGGAGGCGACGATCTGGACGTCGCCGCTGGTCGCGGGAGTCCCGGCGCCCAGCGCCTTCAGCGCCTCGTCCATCGTCTTGGCCTCGAAGGCCACCTTGTCCCAATTGGCGAAGGCCATCTTGGGCAGGACAAACCCAGCCGCCGCCAGCGTCCCCATGAAGGCCAGGATTTGGCGTCGTTCCATTACTCTCTGCGTCATGTCTGGAGTTCCCTTTCGATCACGTCATTTCGTCGGCGCGCCCGCCAGGATCCAAGCGACCAGGGTCTTCACCTGATCGTCCTTCAGGTCCGGTTGCGGCGGCATCGTCACCGCGCCCCAAACACCCTCGCCACCGGCCTTTACTTTGGACGCCAGCGCGGCGGCGTTGTCGCCGCCGCGATAACGGGCGGCGATCTCGCTGTAGCTTGGCCCGACGATCCGCGTGTCCACCGCGTGGCAGGACAGGCAACCGGATTCCTCCGCCAGCGTCAGGGCGGGATTGGGTTTGTCGGTCGCCGCCTCGTCCGGGCCGGTGCGTTGGCCGCGCACCGGCCCGAAGATCCGGTTTTGGGCGGCGAGGTCGCCATGCGCGCCAAGGGCGTGGTCGGGCAGATGAGAGGTCAGTTGGACCGACGGTTTGCAGTTGGTCATGCAGGCGACGTTGGCGGTGTCGGGTTTGGCCGCCGCGTCCGGCAGACCGGGGCCGGGCCACAGGGCGTGCGCGGTGGTCATGCCGTCGCGGTTCGGCATCCGCGCCTGCACGTCGCGGATCGTCGCGTCGGTCAGCACGAAATCGTCGGGCACAATTTCCGCAAGGTTCAGCATGTAGGCGAGCACGGCGTAGACGTCGTCGTCGCTCAACGATTTCGGCGCGTTCCACGGCATGGCCCGGCGGATGTAGTCGTAAAGGGTGGACACGGTGGCGACCTTCATGAAGGTCGTCCGCGCCGGGAAGTCGGTTCGCTTCAGGGTGGCGACATGGCCGGATTTGACGTCCTCGGCGGTGGTGCCGCCGATCAACGGGTTGAAGACGCTGTTGCTCTCACCAAAAGTGCCGTGGCAAGCGCTGCATTTCGCCTCCCAAATCTCCATGCCGCGCGACACGCCGCCGGAGCCGGTGGGCAGGCCGGTGAAATCAGGGCCGACGTCGATGTCCCAGGCCCTCACCTCCGCCGGAGCAGCCGGACGCCCGACGCCGGGAAAATTATCGGCCAGCGCCGTTCCGCCAAAGCCGAGGCCAAGCAGGACGCCAAGCGTGGAGCCGAGCAGCGCCGCTTTACAGAATCTGGACATTGTTCACGTCCCCGTTTTCGGCGACCTGCCACGTCTGGATCGCGTTGTTGTGGTAGATCGACCGCGACCCGCGCGCCGCGCGCAGTTGGCCGTAACCGGGCTGGACGAAGCCCGTTTCGTCGGTGGCGCGCGATTGCAGCAGCGCCGGTTTTCCATCCCAATTCCAGGGCAGGACGAAGCGGGTCAGGCATTTGGACAGGACCGGCGTTTGCAACGTCGCCTCGGCCCAGGTGACGCCGCCATCGACGGAGACGTCCACCCGTTTGACCGCGCCGCGCCCGGACCAGGCCAGCCCGCTGATGGTGAAATAGCCCTTGTCCACCAGCGTTTGCCCGCCCGACGGGGTGGTGATGACCGATTTGCATTCCTGAATCGAGGTGTATTGCCGGTGCTGGCCGTCGGGCATCAAATCGATGTAATGGACCGCCTCGTCCTTGGTGGCGTAAGGCCGGTCGCCGACCTCGACCCGGCGCAGCCACTTCACCCACGAGACGCCTTGCACGCCCGGCACGACGAGCCGCAATGGATAGCCGTTTTCGGGCCGCAACATCTCGCCATTCTGGCCATAGGCGACCAGCACCTCGCCGGACAGCACCAGCTCGATCGGGATGGTGCGGGTCATCGACGATCCGTCGCCGCCCTCGGCCAGCACATATGTCGCGGCCTTGAGGTCGGCCCCGCAATCCTCCAGCAGCGTGCGCAACGGCACGCCGGTGAACTCGCTGCACGACAGCATGCCATGGGTGTACTGCACGGTCGGAACCGCGACGTTGCCCCACTCCATGCCCGTGTTGGCGCCGCACTCGATGAAGTGCATGCGCGACACCGGGGGCAGACGCAGAATGTCGTCCATCGTGTAGACTTTCGGCGTCTTCACAAACTCCGGTCGGGCGCCGTCGATCATGAAGCGGTGCCGGGTCGGGTCGATGTCCTGCCAGCCCTGATGGTGCCGCTCAAAATGCAGGCCGGACGGCGTGATGATGCCGAACAGCCCCTGCAAGGGCGCGAAGGACACGCTGGCGGCGGCCACCTGGGTCAGTCCGGGGCTTTGCCGCCGCGCCAACCCGCGCTCGTGCTTGGACGGCAGGCCATAGGGGTTGGCCGCCACCGGCAGGCCCAGGCTGCTGCCCCAGGGAGTCGGGTTCAGAATGTCGGGGTCGCCGACGCCGACGGCGGTTGACGCGGCGGCGGCGCGACCGCTTGTCGCCGCCGCGACGGTCGCGGCGGCGGCGCTCAGAAAACTGGCGCGCAGGAACGCGCGCCGCCCCTGGCCAACCTGCCGAATCTCCTCCGGCGTCAGGAAATTTTCGGGCGCCCGCCGCAACCGGCCGGACGAAACATCCGCGCCAGAGGCAAGCGGATCGGTTCGGAGAGTCGCCTCTCCGTCTGGCCGCAACGTGGTCATGTCGGTCCTGATTGCAGTCCGGCGGGGCGCCGGTTTCTTGTCCGCCGAAACAGTACGCCTGACGAACAATCGCCGCTACCGGGTGGATTCCGGCGCCGACCCAGGGTTAACCCTTGCCGACGTGGTCGGCGGAAGCCGCAGAACCGCCAGCCTCAGGCCCGTTCGCCGGTGGCCAGCATCAGACGCGCCAGTTCGGCGACGGAGCGGGCGGCCATCTTTTCCATCACCATTTGACGGTGGCCTTCCACAGTCTTGACGGAGATGGACATCGCCGTCGCGATCTCCTTGTTCTGACGTCCGTCGAGAACGAGGGTCAACACCTCCCGCTCGCGGCGGCTGAGTTGGGCCAGACGCGCCTCCACCGCCTCGCGCCCGGCGCTGCGCGCCAACACGTCACGGCATTTCCGGATCGCCGCGTTGACCGCGTCGAGCAGCGTCTGGTCCTTCCAAGGCTTCTCGATGAAATCCTCGGCCCCGCCCTTCAGCGCGGCGACGGCCAGCGGCACGTCGCCATGTCCGGTAATCATGATGATCGGCCGTTTGCAGCCCTTCTCCTTCAAATGGCGCAGCAGCTCGATCCCGCTCATGCCCGGCATGCGGACGTCCAGCAGGACGCAGCCCGGACGCAGCGGCGGACGCAGATGGGGCGACCCCAGAAAGGCCTCGGCGGACGCGAAGCTTTCGCAGGCGATGCCGACCGACCCCAACAGATAGCCGACCGACCCGCGAATCGCCTCGTCGTCGTCCACCACCAGAACCAAGGGGGCGTCGGTCATGCGTGCGTCTCCTCGATGGGCGAATCATCGGATGTGTTGGCGGATGGGTCGGCGAAGGGCGGCAAGGTGAAGCGGACGGCCAGACCATGGGGGGCGGACGGCGCGGCCCAGATGCGCCCGCCGTGCCGTTCGACGATGGTGCGGCAGATCGACAGCCCCAGCCCCAGACCGCCCGGTTTGGTGGTGAAGAAGGGTTCAAACATCCGCGTTCTCGCCTCGTCGGACGCACCCAACCCGGAATCCCGCACTTCGATCATCACCATGCCGTCAGACAGGGCTGTGCGCACGGCGATGGCGCCGCCATCGGCGGACGGCGTCGCGTCCACGGCGTTTTGCAACAGGTTCAACAACACCTGTTGCATCTCCACCTTGTCGGCCTGCACCGGCGGCAAGTCCGCCGCCAGTTCGGTGGCGATGGGGCGTTGCAGGTCGGACGGCGCGCCGAACAGCGACAGCGTTTCCTCCACCACGGCGTTGATCGACAGGGTGGAACGCTGGGCGCCGCGACGGCTGACGAAGCCACGGGTCCGTTGGATGATCGCGGCGGCCCGTTCGGCCTGTTCAACCACCGACCGCGCCCCGGCGCGCAACCGTTCGAGATCGGGAACAGGCGCGTCGAGCAACCGGGTCATGCCGCCAGCGAAATTGCCGATGGCCGCCAACGGTTGATTCAACTCATGGGCGATGGTGCTGGCCATTTCGCCGACGACGCCAAGCCGCGAGAGCTGGTCACGCTCCTCGCGCAGGCGCGACGCCGTGGCTTCGGCGCGCTCGCGCTCGGCGATTTCGTGGACCAATTCGGCGGTGCGGCGGCGAACCAGAACCTCGACCCGCGCGGCGTGGATCACCCACCACAGCGCCGCCGCGCCCGCCAACGCCAACCAACGCCAGTTCCGGCGCAAAATCTCCTCCAGCGTCGGCGGGGTTTTCGGGTAGGGGCCGATGTGCAGCTTGCGGAACAGCTCATGCACCGTCGTGTAATCGAGCGAGGCGGTCCAGGCCCGCCCGTCGGTCGTCGGCATGGTCAACAGCGCGGCGGCCACCTGCCGGGCAAGGTCGCGCGGCGCGTGCGCCAACCGGGCGAATGGCCAGTCAGGGTAGAGCCGCGACGACGCCCGGCAGGGCGACGCGTCGGCTTGCGGCGCGTCGGCTTGCGACGCGTCGGCTTGCGACGCGTCGGGCCGCCGCTCCCCAACCACGACGAAGGCGCCGGGCGCGATCCGCCCCTGGGCTTCCAGCTCCTCCAGCAAGCAGGCGCGCAACACCCCGGCGTCGGCGGCGCCGTCGCGCACCGCGTCCACCACGCCTTCCATCGGGAAGCCGACCGGCGTCAGGGCGGCCAGATCCGTGAAGGGGTTGACTCCGGCCTCCTCCATCTCGCGCCAAGCGATCTGAAAGCCGCCAAACGCGTCGGTCGAGACCACCGCCAACCGCTTGCCCTTGAGGTCGGCGAGCCTGCGGATCTCGGGCCGGTCGGCGCGACGGATGATGGTGGAGCCGACCGCCGCGATGGGAAAGGCCGGCAAGCCGGATTCCAACGTGGCGATTCGCGTCACCGCGAAACGCGCCTCCAGCGTGACGTAGTTGCCCGGATTGGTGATGACGAAATCAACCCGCCGGTCGGCGACCGCCAGCACCATGCCCGGCAGGTCAAGCGGCAGCGTGACGAAACGATGGTCGGGGATCGAGCGTTCCAAATGGGCGAGCGTCGGCTCCCAGTCGCGGGCCGCCCGTTCCGACCCCAGATAGGCGAGCACGCCGACGCGCACGGTTTCCGGCTCCGCCCTTGCGGTCGCCGCCCACGCCAATGTCGCCATCAGAACAATCAGTCTTCTCAACATAACGGTCAGCATAGCCCAAAGCCGGTGGTCTTTGCCGCTGAATGATCGCCCGGCGTCGCAGATCCGAGGACCGCGAAATCGCGTGACGAAGCGTGGTGATCTCTTGTAGAGCGGAAACGCGACAAACGACGACGAGCGGATCCGGCGGATGAACGACAATTGGCTTTTGCGCTATCGCGTCGCCGAGGCCGCCGCCAGCCGGATCATCGCCTTGCCCCATGCCGGCGCCGGACCGGCGATCTTTCGCCCCATCGTCGGGCTGTTGCCGCCGCGCATCGAGTTGGTTTGCGTGCAATTGCCAGGGCACGGCGCCCGGTTGTCGGAACCGCCCTTCACCCAATCCGCCGCGCTGATCGCGGCTCTGGCGCCCATCGTCGCCGAATCCATCGACCGCCCCTACACGCTTTTCGGTCATTCCATGGGCGCTTTCGTCGCCTTTGAATTGTGCCGCGCCCTGCGTCGGATGGGGGCGCCGCTGCCCCATCGTCTGATCGTGTCGGGGCGCCGTCCGCCCAACTATCCGGCGCCGGAGTTGAACCTGCATCGGCTGGACGACGATTCTTTCGTCAAAGAGTTGACCAGCCGCTACGACGGCATCCCCCCGGTCATCCGCGCGGAGCCAGAGCTGATGGCGTTGTTCCTCCCCGTCCTCAAGGCCGACTTCGCGGTCTTTGAAACCTATGAATGGAGCGAGGAACCGCCGTTGCCTTGCCGATTGGCCCTGTACGGCGGCGAGGACGATCTTCAGACCGCGCAGATGGACGGTTGGGCGGGCCTCGCCACCGGCCCGGTCGAGCGACGGCGCTTTCCCGGCGGGCATTTCTATCTGATGGAGCGACCGGAGGCGTTCGCCGCCGCGCTGACCGCCGACGCGCCGCCCATCGGCGGCTGCGCCTGATGGGGCAAAGCACGCACTCGGACGTGTGACGTTCTTTTTGATCCATCCATGCGGGCATACGGTGTTCTAATTCCGCGAAGCTTGATATCGTCACGCCGTCAGCATTCCCCTCCTTGTCGATATTTCCGGAGCGCGCGATGAGCGATAAGGCCGATGCCATGACCCCGATGCAAAAGGCGGTGATGGCTCTGAAAATTCTGCGGTCGCGCAACGCGGAGCTGGAGGAGGCCACGCACGCCCCCATCGCCATCGTCGGCATGGGGTGCCGCTACCCGGCGGGGGGCGATGATCCGGCGGCGTTCTGGCGGGCGTTGGAAACCGGGCGCGACGGGGCGCGGGAGATTCCGGGGGATCGCTGGGACGTGGACGCCCTCTATGATCCGACGCCGGGGGCGCCGGGCAAGATGTATGTCCGCAAATCCTGTTTCATCGACGGGGTGGATCGTTTCGATCCGCTGTTCTTCCGCATGTCGCCGCGTGAGGCCGTGGGCGTCGACCCGCAGCAACGGTTGCTCCTGGAGGTGGCGTGGGAGGCTTTGGAGGACGCCGGGATCGCCGCGCCGACGCTGGTCGGCAGCCGCACCGGGGTGTTTCTTGGCATTTCCACCAACGATTACTCGGCGTTGCTGTCGAAAACCGCGCAAGGGTCGGGCAGCAACGCCTCAGCCGGGGCGGGCAACGCCGCCAGCGTCGCGTCTGGGCGGCTGTCCTACACCTTCGGTTTTCAGGGGCCGTGTCTGGCCGTGGACACCGCTTGCTCGTCGTCGCTGGTGGCGACCCATCTTGCGGTGCAGTCGTTGCGCAACCGCGAATCCAATCTCGCGCTGGCCGCCGGCGTCAATTTGATGCTGGCGCCGGACATCACCGTCAATTTCTGTCAGGGACGGATGCTGTCCCCCGACGGCGCTTGCAAGACCTTCGACGCCGGAGCGGACGGCTATGTCCGGGGCGAGGGCTGCGGCGTGCTGGTGCTGAAACGGCTGGCCGACGCGCAGGCCGATAGCGACCGCGTCATCGCGGTGATTCGCGGATCGGCGGTCAACCAGGATGGCCGCAGCGCCGGGCTGACCGCGCCGAACGGCTTGGCGCAAGAGGCGGTGATCCGTCAGGCGCTGGCCAACGCCCGGCTGGACCCCGACGCCATGGACTATATCGAGGCGCATGGCACCGGCACCGCGCTGGGCGATCCCATCGAAATGCAGGCGCTGAAGGCGGTGTTCGGAAAGCGCGACCGGGCGCTTTATGTCGGCGCGGTCAAGACCAACATCGGCCACGCGGAGGCCGCTTCCGGCGTCGCCGGGCTTATCAAGGCGGCGCAAATGCTGCGCCATCAGGCGATCCCGCCCAATTTGCACTTCACCCGGCTCAATCCGCACATCGACCTGTCGGGCGTCGATATCCGCGTGCCGGTGACGCGGGTGGAGGGGCCGGTGACGCGGGTGGGGGTCAGTTCCTTCGGCTTCAGCGGGACCAACGCGCATTTGATCCTGGAGACCGCGCCGCCGGTGGTCGAAACGCCGGTTGCCGAGGATGGCGCGGCGCCGAAACTGCTGATTTCCGCGCGCACCCCGCAGGCGCTGGCGGAGTTGATTGGCCGTTACCGGCGGTTCTTGGCGGAAACCACGGAGAGCTTCCGCGACATCGCCCATACGGCGGCGGTGGGGCGGGCGCGGCTGGCCTGGTGGGTGCTGGTCGGCTCCGCCGAGGAGTTGGACGGCGCCCAGCCCAGCAACGCGCCGCACCCCGCCTTGCCCGCCATCAGCGGGCGACGGGTGGCGCTGCCCGCTTATCCGTTCGAGCGGGAACGCTATTGGATCGACGGCGACACGGCCCAGCCGACCGCCGCCGCGTCTCCCATCGAAGACGGTCCGCCGCTGCTGGGTCGTCGGATCAGCCTGCCGCTGTCGGGAGAAAGCCGCTGGGAATCGGTCATCCGCTCCGGTCGTCCGGCCCTGGCTTTCCTCGCGGACCACGTCGTCGCGGGAACGGCGACGCTGCCCGCCGCCTGTTACGTCGAAATGCTGTTGGCGGCGTTTCCGGGGCACGCGGTGGTGGATTTGCGCATTCCCGCCCCCTTCGCCACGCCGATGGACGCGACGCGGCGGGTGCAGACCATCGTCGGCCCCGGCGGCGATTTCCGCGTCGTCAGCGTCGCCATGGCCGGAGGCGACGAGGCGACGACCGTCCACGCCGTTGGCCGCGTCGAACCGGCGGGCGACAACGCGCCGCCGTTGACCGCGCCTTGCGAAACCCCGGTGGCGACCGACGCGGTTTACGACGCGATGGCGGCGCTCGGCGTGCGCCATGGTCCGGCCATGCGCTTGCTGGACCGCGTGACCCGCGCCGACGGCGCCGCCCGCGCGGTCTTGACGGCGCCGCCCGCCGGTGGCGACTTCGTCGTTCATCCAGCGCTGCTCGACGCCGCGTTGTCGTTGGTCTCGGCCGCGCTTCCGGCGGCGGGCGACGCGTTGCTGGTGCCGTCGCGCATTGGCCGAGTCACCCTGTTCCACCGACCCAAGGGCGCGCTGGAGGCGGCCTGCGTCGCCCGCCGTGACGACGACCGCGTGAGCGCGACGGTGGAGATTCTTGACGCGGGCGGCGTTTGCCTGCGGGTGGAGGATCTGACCTTTGACCGAGCCGCCGCCCCCAACCCGCATGGCTTTTACCAACGGATCTGGCGCGATCAGCCCCTGTACGCCGGACCGGCCGATTTCTTCCCCGCCGCCGCGACGCTGGCCGACGATCTGGCGGTGGAGGCGGCGCGCTTGGGCGAACGCCACGCCATGGCCGGTTACGCCGAAGCGGCGGCGGCGATGGAGGACTTCGCCAGCCGTTGCGTCGTCCGGGCGTTTTGGGATCTGGGCTTCGATTTCCGCCCCGGTCGGCTGGTGACGCCGGGCGCGCTGGCGGAAAGCCTGAGCGTCGCCGATCAGCACGCCCGGCTGTTCCGCCGTTTGCTGGACATCCTGGAACAGGACGGCGCGTTGACGCGGGAAGGCAACCGCTGGCGCGTGGCCGAAACCGCGCCGCCGCGCGCCAATGACGAAGCCCTCGCGGCGGAGTGCGCCGATTTGGCCGCCCGTTTCGCCGCGATGGCGGGCGAAATCGCCGTGCTCCGGCGTTGCGGCATGGCCTTGGCCGGGGTGTTGACCGGCGCCGTGGACCCGCTGGGCCTGTTGTTCCCCGCCGATGGAAACGAGGCCGGGGCGGGAGCCTTCTACCAGGATTCCGCCTACGCCCACACCGTCAACGGCTTGCTGCGCGCCGCCATGGGCGCGCTGGTCGGCGCGTCGCCCGCCGGGCGCGGCCTGCGCGTGCTGGAGGTCGGCGCCGGCACCGGCGGCGCCACCGGCGCCATGTTGGAGGGGCTGGGCGAGGCGCCGGCCCAGTATCTGTTCACCGACGTCTCGCCAGCCTTCCTCGCCGAGGCGCGGCGCAAGTTCAAGCGTTCCGGCTTGCGGACGGCGGTTCTGGACATTGAAAGCGATCCGCTGGCCCAGGGGCTGACGGCGGGCGGCTTTGACGTCGTTCTGGCCGCCAACGTGCTGCACGCCACCCGCGACATCGTTCAAGGTTTGGAGCGCATCGGCCATCTGCTGGCCCCCGGCGGCGTGCTGCTGCTGATCGAGAGCGCCAGCCCGCGCCGTTGGGTGGACATCGTGTTCGGCCTGACCGAAGGCTGGTGGCGCTTCACCGACACCGATTTGCGGCCCAATCACCCGCTGCTCGACGCCACGCGCTGGGACAGGGCGTTGCGGCAGGCTGGTTTTGAGCCGGGCGTCATCCCCGGCTGCGACATCATCGTCGCCCGTAAGCCGGTGGCGGCGGCGACCTCCGCCGTCTCATGGCATGTGGCTGGTTCGGAGGATTTGACCTTGGCCCTGACGGCGGCGGGCGGTCGGATCGTCGCGGCGGAGGACGCCACGCATTGGGTTCAGGTCGTCGCCCCCGCCACGGTCGATCTGGCCGGGCAAACGGCGTTGATGCGCGAGTTGGCCGACCTCGCCCGCACTTTGGACGAGCGCGGCCATCCGCCGCGCCTGACGCTGATCGCCGAAGACTGTTTGGCCCACGCCGGTCTCAGCGGCTTTGTGCGCACGCTGGCGATGGAGCAACCGGACCTGCGCGCCCGGCTGGTGGTGACGGAAGACGCTTTGCCGGTCTCCCGGCTGGCGGCGGAATTGCTTGCGGGCGCGGCGGACGACGACGAGGAAATCCGCTTGACCGCCAGCGGGCGCCAAGGCGCGCGGCTGAGCGCGGCGAACGTCGCGGCGGCGACCCCGACGATTGGCGGCGCGTGGCTGATTACCGGCGGTTTTGGCGGTTTGGGCTTGGAAATCGCCCGCTGGCTGGCGGCGCGCGGCGCGGCGCGGCTGATCCTGCTGGGTCGTCGCTTGCCCGATCCCTTGCCGGAGGTTGGCGCCCCGATCCAGGCCGTCGTCGGCGACGCGGCGGATGAGGCGCTGCTGACGCGCCTTCTGGCGGAGGCTGGCGATGTCGAGGGGGTGATCCACGCCGCCGGGGCGTTGGCCAACGCCCCGGCGGCGGCGCTGAACGACGTGACCATTGACCGGGTGTTGCGCGGCAAGATCGGCGGCGCGCTGGCGCTGGATCGGGCGACCCGCGCCCATCCGGTGAAGCGTTTCATCCTGTTCGCCTCGGCCGCCGGGGTGCTGGGTTCCGCCCGACAGGCCAACCACGCCTTCGCCAGCGCCTTCCTTGATGGCTTGGCGGCGTCCCGCCGGGCCGAAGGCTTGCCCGGCCTCAGCCTGGATTGGGGCGTGTGGAGCGGCGTCGGCGCCGCCGCCCGGCTGGGCTTCGACCGTCAGGCCGAACAATTGGGGCTGGGCAGCATCGCGCCGGAACGGGGCGTCGCCGCCTTCGCCGCCGCGCTGGGGGCCGATGGCCCGCAGGGAGCGAGATGTCTGCTGGTGTTGCCTTCGGTGGATTGGTCCGCCTTCACCGGCAATTTCGACGGCGCCGCGCCCAAACTCTACGCCGAGATCGCCAAAACGACGGCGGTCGTGGAAAGCGTGGCGCCGCCGCCGCCGCCGACCGCGCCGCGTTCATTGGCCGCCGATCCCTTGATGGCGGTCACGCGCATCGTCCGCGAGGTGTTGAGCATCGCCGGGACCGTCGATCCGCAAACCCCGCTGTATGAATTGGGCCTCGACAGTCTGGTCGCGGTCGAGATCAAGAATCGGGTGCAGGCGGCGTTCGGCGTTGAAATCTCCGTGCGCGATCTGATCGAGGGGGCGTCGGTCGCCGCCATCGTCGCGCAATTGCCGACGCCGGAAACGGCGGCGGTCTCCGTTCCCGTTCCGCGTCCCGCCGCATCGGGCGTCGCCGACCGCGTGGCGGCCATCGTCTGCGATTTGCTGGGGTTGAAGACGGCGCCCGATCCGCAAACCCCCCTGTATGAATTGGGCCTCGACAGTCTGGTCGCAGTCGAGATCAAGAATCGGGTGGAAAAGGAGTTGGGCGGCGCGGTGTCGGTCCGCGACCTGATCGAGGGCGCCTCGTTGGCCTCCATCGTCACGGCGTTGCAGGGAGAAGGCCCGGCCCCGGTCGTCGAATCGTCCAAGCCGACGGCGATCCAGCCGCCAGCCCCGACCGGACGGGCCATCGTCGCTGATCTGGCCAACCGCCACGCGCCGTTCCCCTTGACGGAAATGCAGCAGGCCTATTGGTTTGGTCGGCGCGACGATTTGGAATTGGGCGCGGTCGGCTGTTACCTCTACACCGAATTCGACAGCGCGCGTCTCGACCTTGACCGGGTGGAGCGCGCCTTCAACCGCTTGATCCAGCGCCATGACATGCTGCGCATGATAATCGAGGCGGATGGCCGTCAGCGCATTCTGCCCGAGGTTCCGGAGTATAAATTCCAGGTGCTCGACCTGCGCGGCCAGGATCCCGGCCCGGAGTTGGAGCGCTTGCGCCGCGAGCTGCCGCGCCGGGTGGCCGAACCCGCCGCTTGGCCGCTGTTCGAGGTGCGGGTGACGCTGTTCGAGACGATGGCGCGCATTCACACCGGCTTTGACCTGATCGCGCTGGACGCCGCCAGCATGTTCGCCCTGCGTCAGGAATGGGGCCGCCTCTACGATGATTTGAACGAGGATTTGCCGCCCATCGGCCTCAGCTTCCGCGATTATGTGCTGGAGGAGTTGGCCTACCGCGAAACCGACGACTGGCGGCGGGCCGAACGCTATTGGGCGGAACGGGCGGCGACGCTGCCCGGTGGTCCCGATTTGCCGGTGATCGTGGAAAACGCGGCGCGCAAGAACCCGCGTTTTGTCCGTCATCGCGTGGTGATCCCGGCGACCGCCGCCGACGCCCTGCGGGGAGAGGCGCGGCGCCGTGGGCTGACCCTGTCCACCTTGATGGCGGCGGCTTACGCCGACACGCTGGCGGCCTGGAGCCGCAACGACCGCTTCTGTCTGACCGTCACGTCCTTCAACCGGCCGGGGCTGCACCCGGACATCGGTTCGCTGGTGGGCGATTTCACCTCGACCATTCTGTTGGAGGTGGACGCGACGGCGCCGCGCTTCGACGACCGCGCCACGACCCTGTCGCACCGGCTGGCCGATGATCTGAATCACGCGGCGGTCAGCGGCATCCATGTCCTGCGCCTGATGAATCGCCAGCGTGGGACCGGCGTGCGCGCCATTCCCGTCGTCTTCACCAGCGCCCTGGGCTTTCGCCGTCCGGGCGCCGTCCGCGACGCGGTGGACACCGACGCCACCGGCTGGGACCGGCTGGGAACGACGGTGTTCAACGTCTCGTCCACGCCGCAGGTCTGGATCGACCAGCAGATTTCCGAGGAGGACGGCAACCTCCTGTGCAATTGGGACGTCGTCGAGGGGCTGTTCCCCGACGGCGTGGTCGAACGCATGGTGGCCGCCTATCAGAGGCTTCTGGAAGCGTTGGCGGACGGGCGTGGTTGGGATCAACCGGTCAGCGCCGTCGCCGCCCCGTTGAACCGCGCCGGGCTGGTTCCGGTGGCGGCGGATGAGTTCCTGCACGCCGCTTTCGTCCGACAGGCGCGGGCGACGCCCGACCGAATCGCCGTCATCGCGCCCGACGAGACGCTGGATTATGCGACGCTGGACGCCGCGTCCAGCCATCTGGCGGCGACGCTGACCAGTTTCATGGGGGGACCAGCGGCGGCGCGCGACCGGCTGATCGCCATCGGCTTCGCCAAGGGCTGGCGCCAGATTGTCGCCGCTTTGGCGATTTTGAAGGCGGGAGCCGCCTATCTGCCCGTCGATCCCGGCCTGCCGGAGGACCGCCGCCGCCATCTGTTGGTGCAAGGCGACGCCCTGGCGCTGACCAACCCCGCCTTGCTGGACGCCGCGTTGGAGGCCGCGCGGGCGGGCAAGCCGACGCCAGCGCTGGAGCCGGTGGAGGATCCCGCGCGTCTGGCCTATGTGATTTACACCTCAGGCTCCACCGGCTTGCCCAAGGGGGTGATGATCGAGCACAAGGCGGCCTGGGCCACGGTGCAGGAGGTCAACCGCCGCTGGGGCGTTGGTCCCGACGACCGCGCCTTGGGGGTGTCGGCGCTCAACTTCGACCTGTCGGTCTACGACATTTTCGGCCCGCTCAGCGTCGGCGGCGCGCTGGTTCTGCCGCCGCCCGAGGCTAACCGCGATCCGGCGGCGTGGGCGGAGCTGCTGTCGCGCCATGGCGTGACGTTGTGGAACAGCGTGCCGACCTTGATGGCGATGCAACTGGCCTATGGATTGCCCGCAGACCATCGGTTGCGGCTGGCGTTGCTGAGCGGCGACTGGCTGCCGGTGGATCTGGCGCGGTCGCTCCATGAGGCGGCCCCCGCCGTTGCGCTGGTTTCCTTGGGCGGCGCCACCGAAGCGGCCATCTGGTCCAACGCCCAGGAGGTGGACGCGACCCGGCTTGATCCAGCCTGGGCCAGCATCCCCTATGGCACGCCGCTGGCCGGTCATGATCTGCACGTCGTCAACCGGCGGGGCGAGGACTGCCCCGACTGGGTGACGGGGGAGATTGAAATTTCCGGCCAAGGTCTGGCGCGCGGTTATTGGCGCGACCCGCAGCGCACGGCGGAACGCTTCCGCCTCGACCCGCTGACGGGAACCCGGCGTTACCGCACTGGCGATGTCGGTCGGTTCCGGCCCTATGCCGGGAATCCGCCGGGCCTCGCCACGCCCATCGAGTTTCTGGGCCGCGAGGATTTCCAGGTCAAAATCCAGGGCCATCGCATCGAACTGGGCGAAATCGAAGCCGCCCTGTCGGCTCATGAGGAGGTCGGCGCCGCTGTGGCGGTGGTCGCGGCGGGCGAGGGCGACGCGAAGACCCTGCGCGCCTTCGTCGTTCCCAAGATCACCCCACCCGCGCCCGCCTTCGCCGCCGTCGCCGCCGTCGCGCAACGGGCGGCGGAGGACACGGCCAAAGCCGGATCGCCGGAGATCATCGACGACGCGACCTTCGAGGATTTGAGACGCCGCCTCTCGGAGAACGCCGCCGCCGCCGCCGCCGCCGCGCTTGCCAAACTGGCGGGGGGCCCGGATTTGCCCGACCGCGCCGCCTTCATCGCCCGCCATGGCGTGGCGCCGCGCTACGCCGATTGGCTGGACCGCATGCTCCCCCAAGCGGCGCGGGCTGGCGGAGCGGCGACGCCCTTTTCCCAATTGGGAATCGACAACCCGCTCGGCTTCGGTCCCGACGCGTTGGCCATGCTGGACGCGGTCATCGCCGATTTGCCCGACATCCTGACGGAGAAGAAACACTCCTCCACCATCTACCTGTCGGACCAGACGCCGGAGATCTACGGTCGGCTGTTCGCCGCCCCCAACGCCATCGTCGGCGCGGCGCTGGCGGCGCTGGCGACGGAAAAGCCGTTGTCGATTCTGGAGGTCGGCGGCGGTCTCGCCACCACGCTGAGCGCCATCGCCCCCGGCTTGCCGGTGGATCGTCTGCGCTATCACTTCACCGACGTCAGCCGCCACATGGTGGATCGGGCGCGGCGGCTGTTCGGCGATCGCCCCTGGATCCGTTTTGATCGGCTCGACCTTGACCGCCTGCCCACCCCGGCGCCGGAGCGCTACGACGTGATTCTCGCCTCCAGCGCGCTGCACGTCGCCGCTGACCTTCGCCACAGTCTGGCCGGTTTGGCCGAAAGGTTGGCCCCCGGCGGGATGCTGATTCTGGTCGAACAAACCCGCTTCCTGCCATGGTTCGATCTCAACATGGGTTTGCAGTCCGGCTTTGATTCGCGCACCGACCGGGAGTTGCGACCGCATCATCCCTTGCTGTCGCGTGATGCGTGGCGCGCGGCGTTGGCCGCCGTCGGCTTCACGGACATCGCCGAACCGCGCGTCGTCGGCAGCCTGTCCGACCGTATGGGCTTTGACGCGCTGATCGCCGCCAAGGCGGAGGACGCGACCACGCCGCGTCCGCTGGCCGATGACGGGTTGGCCAAGGCGCTGCGCGACAGTCTGACCGCCAAGCTGCCCTCCTATATGGTTCCCCAAACCATCACGGTGATCGACCGGCTGCCGCTGTCGGCCAACGGCAAGGTGGACCGTGGCGCGCTGGGCGTGTTGGCGACGGCCACGGACAGTCCGGCCTCCGCCGCCGCGCTGTCAGCGCTGGAAACGCAGGTGGCCGCGCTTGTCGCTGAAGCGTTGAACCAATCCGGCTGCGATCCCGACCGTTCCTTGTTCGAGTTGGGGGCGACCTCCTTGACCCTGGTCGGCTTGCAGCGACGGCTCAGCGAGCGTTTCGGTCGGGTGATCGGCTTGCAGGCGTTGTTTGAAAAGCCGACCATCCGCCACATCGCCCAGGAGTTGACGGGGCCAAGCGCCGCGACCGGCGCGTTGGTCGGTTTCGACACCCGTCCGCGCGCCGGCGACACGCGGCCCAAATTGGCGATGATGCCGGGGATCTTCGCCCTGCCCTTCTATCTGCGCGACATGGCGGCGGCGCTGGCCGACGACATCGCGTGCGTGTCGGTGCAACTGCCCGGTCTGTTTGGCGCCGAGCAGCCAATCGACACGGTGGAGGCCCAGGCCGATTACGTGGTGCGGGAATTGCGCCGGGCGCAGCCGCAAGGCCCCTATCTGATCGGCGGCCATTCCTATGGCGGCTGCGTCGCCATCGAGGTGGCCCGCCGCCTGCGTGACGCCGGAGAATCGGTGCCCTTGCTGGTGCTGGGCGACACCGTGCGCACCCGCACCCGGTTGACCGACTTCCAGACCGACGACATCGCCCACACCGCGATGACGCGCGGGTTGTACGCCCTCTATGGCAAGCAATTGGCGGAACCTTATGAGGCGCTGGCCCATTTGTCTCCAGCCGAGCAACTCGCCCGCACAGCCGACGCCATCGCCGCTTTGGGGCTGATGGGGCCGATCAGCCTGCCCATCGCCCGGATGATCGCCATGTTCAAGGCGAATTTCCGCGCGCTTGGCGCCTATGACCCAGCGCCGATTCCGGGCGACATGGTGGTGATCCGCACCGAAGGCGGCTTCCCGGTCGAGTTCCACGATTATGAGCCGGATGATTCCATCAAAGATCCAGGCTTGGGTTGGACGCCGCTGGTCCAAGGCGGGCTGGAGGTGCGGACGATGCCGGGCGACCATCTGTCAATCCTCGACGCCGACAACCTGCCGGCCATGACCGACATCGTCAAGGCGCTGGTGCGGGAGGCGATGGCCCCGGCCTAACGGAGAAAGGCGCGGCGGGCGTCTCCAGGAAAGCGACGGGCCTTGCTGACCCGCGCGTCAAACCAGGACGCGCAGCAGCAACCCGGCGAGGGAACAGGCGGCCAGGGTCGGGATCATCCCAACCTTGAAACGGAAGACCGCCAGCAGCGCGGCGGCGGTCAGCAGCGCCGACGCCGCGTCCAGGCTGTCCAGCACCGGAACATCCAAACGGATGCCGCCGAACCGCAAGGGACGCAGCTCGCGAAACAGCGTGTGCAGGCTGAACCAGATGGCGAGGTTCAGGATCACGCCGACCACGGCGGCGGTGATCGCCGTCAACGCCGCCGACAGCGTCCGGTTGCCGCGCAACGCCTCGACGAAGGGCGCGCCCAGAAAGATCCACAGAAAGCAGGGAACGAACGTCACCCAGGTGGTCAGCAGCCCGGCCAGCGTCCCCGCCAACAGCGGCGGCAGGCCGCCCGGATCGCGAAACCCCGCCATGAAGCCGACGAACTGCACCACCATGATGAGCGGCCCCGGCGTGGTTTCCGCCATGCCCAACCCGTCCAGCATCTCGCCGGGCCGCAGCCAACCATAATGGTCCACCGCCTGTTGCGCGACATAGGCGAGCACGGCGTAGGCGCCGCCGAACGTCACCACCGCCATCTGCGAGAAGAAGACGGCGATCCGGCTGTAAGTGTCCGCCGGACCGAAGGCGACCAGCAGCGCGGCGACCGGCAGCAGCCACAGCGCCAGACAGACGCCCGACACCCGCAGCGACCAGCCCAGATTGGGCCGCGCGTGGGCGGGGGTTTCCGATCCCAGCAAGGATTGGGCATCCTCCACCCTGTGGGCGAATGTGGCGTGGCCGCCGCCGCCCTGAAAGGCCGACAGGCCAAGCCGCCCGCCGACCAGACCAATCAGCCCCGCCAGCGCGATGATGAGGGGAAAGGGCGTGTCGAACAGAAAAATCCCGATGAAGGACAGGGCGGCGACCGCCATCATCGTTCGGTTCTTCAGCGCCCGCTTGCCAACCCGCGCCACCGCGTCCAGCACCACGGCCAACACCGCCGCCTTCAGCCCGAAGAACAGCCCCTCGACCATCGGGACCTTACCCAACAGGGCGTAGGCCCAGCTCAAGGCCATGATGGCGACGATACCGGGCAGCACGAACAGGATCCCGGCGATCAGCCCGCCCGCCGTGCGGTTGGTCAGCCAGCCGATGTAAACCGCCAATTGCTGGGCTTCCGGGCCGGGCAGCAGCATGCAGTAATTCAGGGCGTGGAGAAACCGCTCCTCCCCGATCCAGCGCTTTTCCTCGACGATGATCCGATGCATCACAGCGATCTGTCCGGCTGGCCCACCAAAGCTGAGCGCGGCGACCCGCGCCCAGACGCGCGCCGCCTCGCCAAGGCTGACCGGCCCCCTCTGCCGCCCGGTCGCGGACAGGCCGCCCGCCTCCTTGCCGTCCGCCGTCATGCTTTCGCATCCTCTTCTGATTGCTGGTCCCGGAAAGGGGGGCTGACGGGTCAGTCCCGCCGCCGCCCGACCGAACATACTGTCCTTCCGGTCAATGTCGTGGATGAATCTCGGCACGCGCAAGCGGAGGCGGCTTGCGGAAAGCCGTCACGCGGTCTGTGCGTCGCCTGAGCAATCGTCTACAACGCTGGCGACGACGTCCTCACAAGGAGAGTTATTCCCATGCCGGGATCCACCATGCCGGTGCTGAACGCCGACCAGACCGCCGCCCTTCTGCCCTTCGGGCCGCTGTGCCGGATTTTGGCCGACACGGCGCGCGATTACGCCGCCGGGCGCATCGCCGCCCCGGAGCGGCAGGTGCTGCCGCTGCCGTTGGACGGCGTGCTGCTGTCGATGCCCGCCACCGCGTCGGACATCGCCATTCACAAGCTGGTCAACGTCTGCCCGGCCAACGGCGCGCGCGGGTTGCCGACCATCCACGGCGTGGTCAGCCTGTTCGACGCCGCCACCGGCGCGCCGCTGATGGTGCTGGACGGGCCGACCGTCACCGGGCGGCGCACCGCCGCCGTCTCCCTGCTGGCCATCCAGACGCTGGCGCCGCAGCCGGTGTCCCACGTCGCGTTGATCGGCGCGGGCAAGCAGACCGCCAGCCACATCGAGGCGCTGGCCGCCCTGCATCCCGGAATCCGGGTCGATGTCCACGCCCGCAGCCTGGACGCCGCCGCCGCCTTCGTCGCCCGGCAAGGCGGACTGGGGGGTGAAACGGGTTTGGATCTGCGCCCCGCCTGCGGCCCGGTCGATTCCGCCGCCCAAGTGGTCATCGCGCTCACCACCAGCCGCAGCCCGGTGTATGACGAACAACCGCGCCCGGATCGCCTGTTGATCGGCGTCGGCGCCTTCAAGCCGGAGATGGCGGAGTTCGGCGCGGTCCCGGTGCTGGGCAGCGCGGTGTTCGTCGATGACCCGGCGGGCGGGCGGCACGAGGCGGGCGACCTGATTCAGGCCGGTTTCGATTGGACCAAGGTCCACTCCCTGGCCGACGCGCTGGACGGCGCCGCCCCCGACGCGCCGCGTTTGTTCAAAAGCGTGGGCTGCGCCGCCTGGGATCTCGCCGCCGCCCGCTGCGCCTTGGCGCAGCGTGGCTGACCGGACGCCTCAATCCGGCGCGCGCAGGCGATAGCCGACGCCGGTTTCGGTCAGGATGTGGTGGGGACGCTCGGGATCGGGTTCGATCTTCTGACGCAGTTGGCGGATGTAGATCCGCAGATACTGAACGTCGGTGTCCCCGCCCCACACCTCTTTCAAGATGAAGCGGTGGGTCAGCACCTTCCCCGCGTGCGCCACCAGAATGCGCAACAGGTCGTATTCGCGCGGCGACAGCTTCACCTCCGCCCCCTGAGCCGTCACGATCCGGCGCACCAGATCGACCGTCAAGGCGCCGCTGCGGAAGACGGGGCGTTCGCCCTGCTGTTGCAGCTTGTGGCGCAGGGCGGCGCGGAGGCGGGCCAGCAGTTCATCGACGCCAAAGGGCTTGGTCACGTAATCGTCGGCGCCAAGATCCAGCGCCTCGACCTTCCCCGCCTCGTCCGCCCGGCTCGACAGCACGATGATCGGCAGGGTCGCGCCGCCGCCGCGCAGGCGGCGGATGACCTCCAGCCCGTCCATTCCCGGCAAGCCCAGATCAAGCACCAGAACGTCGGGCGACATCCGCCGCACCTCGTCCAGCGCCTTCACGCCATCCTCGGCCTCGACGATGTCGTAGCCCTGGGCCGACAGGCTGGCGCGCAGGAAACGGCGGATCGGCGGTTCGTCATCGACGATCAGCACGCGCAGGGGGGCGGCTTCGGATTTCACAGCGGCGTCTCCTCCAACCGGGGCAGGGCTGCGGCTTCGGGCAGGGTCAGGGTGAAGACCGCGCCGCTGCGGTCGCGGCGGTTGGCGGCGGCGATGGTCCCGCCCATCGCCTCGACGAAGCCACGGCAGATCGCCAGCCCAAGCCCGGTGCCCGCGCGCTGCCGGTCCTGGGCGTGGACACGATAGAACTTGTCGAAGATGCGTTCCACGTCTTCGGGCGGAATCCCGTCGCCCTCGTCCAGCACCTCGACCCGCAACCTTCCCGGCTCCGCGCGGGCGCGCACGGTGATGAGCGACCCGGCGGGGGCGTATTTGCCCGCGTTGTCCAGCAGATTGAACAACGCCTGTTCAAACAGCACCGCGTCGATCGCCACCATCGGCAGATCGGCGGCGAGATCCATCGTCACCCGATGCCCGGCCAGGATGCGGCCCACCCGTTCCAGCGCGCTGCCGACCACTTCCGACAGATCGACCGCGTCGGCGCGCGGGCGGATCGCCCCGGATTCCAACCGCGTCATGTCCAGCAGATTGGCGATGAAGCGGTTCAGCCGCTCCGCCTCCTCCTGGATCGTCGAGGTCAATTCCAGCCGCGCCGCGTCGTCGAGCATCGGCCCGTAGCTCTTCAGGCTGGTGGCGGAGCCGAGGATGGAGGCGAGCGGCGTGCGCAGATCATGGGAGATGGAGGTCAACAGGGCCGACCGCAAGCGTTCGGTTTCCGCCGCCAGCTTGGCCCGGTCCACATCCTCGGCCAGCGTCACCCGTTCGATGGCCAGCGCGGCCTGGTCGATCAGGGCGTCGAGCAAGCGGCGCTGGTCGGGCGTCAGAAAGCTGCCGGTTCGCGCGCCGGCGCCGCCCGTGTCGATGCCGACGACGCCGACCAGCCCGCGCCCGGTGCGCATCGGCAGAAACAGCCATTTGGCGCCGGGCAACGTGTCGGCCCCCCGCCCCGTCGGGCGGTTGTTTTCCCAGGCCCAGATCGCGGCGGCCAGATCGGCGTCCTCGATCACGTCCTCCGGCGGGTATCCGGCGCGGACGGCGACGCTTTCCCCCTCCGGCAACAGCAGCACGACATGGACCTTCAGCATGGCGGCGATCTGATAGGCGGTGGCCCACAGCAGATCATCCATGGTGACGACCCCGGCCAGCTTGCGGCTGAAGAGATAGAGATCCTCGGTGGTCTTGGCCCGCGCCCGCGCCGTCACCGCCTGCGCCCGCACCCGCGCGGTCAGATTGCTGGCGATCACCGCGACCACGGCGAAGACGAACAGGGCGACGATGTTTTCGGGATCGGAAATGGTGAAGGTGTAGAGCGGCGGCAGGAAAAAATAATTGAAGGCCAGCACGCTGACGACGCTGGCGTAGAGCGACGGGGCCAACCCGCCGGTGACGGCGCTGGCCAGAACGGCGGTCAGGAAGACCAGCGCCATGTTGTTGAGCGCCACCACCCGGTGCAGCACATGGCCGACCCCCAGCGCCGCCGCGACATAGCCGGTGGCGGCGACGTAGGGCCACCACGCGAAGGCCTCGCGGCCCGATGGAGCCGTCTTAACCGTCTTGGGCGGGATCGGATCGCCGGAAGTGGCGGCGATCACATGCACGCTGATGTCGCCCGCCCGACGGATCAGGCTGTGCGCCACCGACCCGCGCAGCAATTCCGACCAGCGGGAACGCCGGGATTTGGCGATGACGAGGTGGGTGACGTTGTTGGCGCGCGCGTGTTCGACGACGGTTTCGGCCACGTCGCGACCGGGCGCCGTCACCGCCTCCCCCCCCAAGCGTTCGACCAGACGCAGGGTGTCGGCGATGCGGTCGCGTTCGGCCTCGGTCAGGCGCAGGGCGCGGCTGGTTTCCACATGGATCGCCCCCCAGCGCGCGCGCAGCCGTTCAGCCTGTCGGCGGGCGTAGCGGACCAGCGCCGCGCCGGTGGCGTCCTCGTTGACGCAGACCAGCAGCCGTTCGCCCGCCGCCCAGGGGCCGGAAATCGCGTTCGCCTGCATGTGGGTGAGCAACTGCTCGTCCACCCGCTCCGCCGTGCGGCGCAGCGCCAATTCGCGCAGGGCGGTGAGGTTGCCGGGCGAGAAGTAATGGCGGATCGCCCGTTCCGCCGTGCGCGGGACATAGACCTTGCCCTGCTGAAGCCGCTGGATCAGGTCGTCCGGCGTGATGTCGATCACCTCGATGTCGTCGGCGCGGTCCACGATGGAATCCGGCACGGTCTCCCGCACGCGGACGCGGGTGATCTTGGCGACGACGTCGTTCAGGCTTTCGACATGCTGGATGTTCAAGGTGCTGTAGACGTCGATTCCGGCGGCCAGCAGTTCCTCGACGTCCAGATAGCGCTTGGCGTGGCGGGAGCCGGGGGCGTTGGTGTGGGCCAGCTCGTCCACCAGAACGATCTTGGGCCGCCGGGCGAGGATGGCGTCGAGGTCCATCTCGTCAAGCACATGGTCCTTGTAGTCGATCCGGCGGCGCGGAACGACCTCCAGCCCCGCCACCAGGGCTTCGGTTTCCCGCCGCCCGTGGGTTTCGACCACGCCGACGACCAGATCAATTCCCTCCCGCCGTTTGGCCTGGGCGGTTTGCAGCATCTCAAAGGTTTTTCCGACGCCGGGGGCGGCGCCCAGGAAGATTTTGAGGCGCCCACGCTCCTCCCGCGCCGCCTGACGCAGCAGCGCGTCGGGCGATGGTCGGTTGTCGCGTTCCTCCGTCATCCGGCGGCTCCCTCCCCCATGCGGTTCGTCATTCCCAAGCAACGTTGCGCTGGCGCGTCGGCCCCCTCCCCGACCCTCCCCCGCTCACGCGGGAGAGGGAGCTTGGAGCCTTGTCGGCCTGAGGCGGAGTTCCCTCTCCCGCGACGCGGGGGAGGGTTAGGGAGGGGGCGACGCGCGCGCAAGCCTCTGCGCATCTGCTTAGCGGCTCGCCGTTACCTTGTCCAAGGCAAGGTTCAGCGTCAGGACATTGACCGTCGGTTCGCCCAGAAAGCCAAGCGCGCGCGGCGCGGTGTTGGCGGCGACCAGACGCCGGACCTCATCCTCGGGCACGCCGCGCGCCTTGGCGACGCGGGGAACCTGGAATTCGGCGGCGGCGGGCGACAGATCGGGATCCAGCCCGCTGCCGGACGCCGTCACCAACTCCACCGGCACCGGCTTGCCCGGATTTTCCGCCTTCAGCCGTTCGGCGTCGGCCTGGACCCGCTCGACCAGCGCCTTGGAGGTCGGGCCGAGGTTGGATCCCATCGAGTTGGCCGCGTTGTAGGGGGCCGCCACACTCTTGCTCGCGTCCGCCGGATCGGCGGTCGTGGTCGCCGACGGGCGCGGCTGGAAATACCGCTCCCCGGTGAAAGGCTGGCCGATCAGGGCGGAGCCGACCACGACGCCGTTCCGCTCGATCAGGCTGCCGTTGGCCTGATGGGGAAACACGGCTTGGGCGACGCCGGTGACGGTCAGGGGATAGGCGAGGCCGGTGATGACCGTCAAGGCGGCGGTCATGACCAGCGCGGGACGCAGTTCCTTCAGCATGATGTCCAATTCCCTCACACAAGGCCGATGGCGGTGACGAGCAGGTCAATCGCCTTGATGCCGACGAAGGGCACGACCAGACCGCCCAAGCCATAGATCAACAGATTCCGGCGCAGCAGCGCCCCCGCCCCCACCGCCCGATAGCGCACGCCGCGCAGGGCCAGCGGGATCAGCGCGATGATGATGAGCGCGTTGAAGATGATCGCCGACAGGATGGCGCTTTCCGGGCTGGCCAGACGCATCACGTTCAGCGCGCCCAGTTGCGGGTAAAAGGCCAGGAACATCGCCGGGATGATGGCGAAATACTTCGCCACGTCGTTGGCGATGGAGAAGGTGGTCAGCGCGCCGCGCGTCATCAGCAGTTGCTTGCCGATCTCGACGATCTCGATCAGCTTGGTCGGGTCGCTGTCGAGATCGACCATGTTGCCCGCCTCGCGCGCCGCCATGGTGCCGGTGTTCATCGCCACGCCGACGTCGGCCTGGGCCAGGGCGGGCGCGTCGTTGGTCCCGTCGCCGCACATGGCGACCAGCTTGCCCTTGGCCTGCTCGTCGCGGATGAGCTGGAGCTTGGCTTCCGGCGTCGCCTGCGCCAGGAAATCATCCACCCCGGCCTCGGCGGCGATGGCGGCGGCGGTCATCGGGTTGTCGCCCGTAATCATCACCGTCTTGATGCCCATCCGGCGCAACTCGGCGAAGCGTTCGCGGATGCCGCCCTTGACGATGTCCTTCAAATGGATGACGCCCAGCAGACGCCCGTCCTGAACCACGGCCAGCGGCGTGCCGCCCGCCTTGGCGACGCGCTCGGCGATCGCCAGCAACTCGCGCTCAGCGGAATCGACCGACGCGGCGGAGCGGATCGCCGTGACCGTGCTTCCGGCGGCGACCGTCGCGGCCCCGCGCGCCGCGCTGTGGGCGAAGGCCAACACCGCGTCCACCGCGCCCTTGCGGATGATCGTTCCCTCGGCGTCGATGCCGCTCAAGCGGGTTTGCGCGGTGAAGGGGACGAAATGCGCCCGCATCTCGGCCATGTCGCGGGCGCGGATGCCGTAGCTTTCCTTGGCCAGCACGACGATGGAGCGGCCTTCCGGCGTTTCGTCGGCCAGCGAGGCGAGTTGCGCGGCGTCGGCCAGCGCCTGGGCGGACACGCCGGAGACCGGCAGGAACTCCGCCGCCTGCCGGTTGCCCAACGTGATGGTGCCGGTCTTGTCGAGCAGCAACGTGTCCACGTCGCCCGCCGCCTCCACAGCGCGGCCCGACATGGCCAGCACGTTGAAGCGGACCAGACGGTCCATGCCGGCGATGCCGATGGCCGACAACAGCGCGCCGATGGTGGTCGGGATCAACGTGACGAACAGCGCCACCAGCACCAGCACGCTGACCGAACCGCCCGCGTAGGCGGCGAAGCTGGGGATCGTCGCCACGGCGATGACGAAGATGATGGTCATCCCCGCCAGCAGGATGTTCAGCGCGATCTCGTTCGGCGTCTTCTGGCGCTGCGCGCCTTCGACCAGCGCGATCATGCGGTCGAGGAATGTCGAGCCGGGGGCCGCCGTGATCCGCACCTTGATCCAATCGGAAATCACCTGGGTGCCGCCCGTCACCGCCGAACGGTCGCCGCCGCTTTCGCGGATGACCGGGGCGGATTCGCCGGTGATCGCCGCCTCGTTGACGGAGGCCACGCCCTCCACCACCTCGCCGTCGGACGGGATGATGTCGCCCGCCTCCACCAGCACCACGTCGCCCGGCTTCAGCCGGGTGGCGGGGACGAACTGGCCGACCTGACCATCGGCCCCCAGCAGGCGGGCGTTGGTTTCGGTCTTGGTCTTGCGCAGGCTGGCCGCCTGGGCCTTGCCGCGCCCCTCGGCCACCGCCTCGGCGAAATTGGCGAAGATCAGGGTGAACCACAGCCAGACGACGATCTGCGCGCCAAAGACGACGCCAGCGGCGCCCGTCGCCATGTCGCGCAGCAGCAGAAGGGTGGTCAGCGCCGCGACGATCTCGACGCAGAACATCACCGGGTTGCGGGCCATGACGCGGGGGTCGAGCTTGCGGAGCGAACCGGCGACCGCCGGGCCGAGGATGGCCGGGTCCAGCAGCGTGCTCGCCTGCGAACGACCGGCCTTTTTCGTGTGAGCGTCCATGAACGGAATTCCGATCAGAAGAGGGTTCCGGCGGTCATCGCGAGATGCTCGACGATGGGGCCAAGCGCGAGAGCCGGAAAGAAGGTCAGGCCGCCGACGATCAGGATGACGCCGACCAGCAGGCCGACGAACAGCCCGTCATGGGTGGGGAAGCTTCCCGCCGACACCGGCGAGCGCTTCTTGGCCGCCAGCGATCCGGCGATGGCCAGCATCGGCACGATCACGAAGAAACGACCGACCAGCATGCCGACGGCCAGCGTCAGATTGTACCAAAGCGTGTTGCCGCTCAGCCCGCCGAAGGCGCTGCCGTTGTTGGCCGCCGCCGAGACGTAGGCGTAGAGCGCTTCGGAAAAGCCGTGCGGCCCGGCGTTGGCCATCGACGCGGTTCCGGTGTCGAGGACCACGGCGACGGCGGTCCAGCCCAGCATCATCACCGGCAAGCACAGCACGGCGAGCATGGTCATCTTGACCTCTTTCGCCTCCAGCTTCTTGCCCAGATATTCCGGGGTGCGCCCGACCATCAGACCGGCGACGAACAGCGCGATGATGGCGAACAGCAGCATGCCGTACAGACCGGCGCCGACGCCGCCGATGATGATTTCGCCCAGCATCATGTTGATCATCGGGATCATGCCGCCCAACGGCATGAAGCTGTCATGCATGGCGTTGACGGCGCCGCAGGAGGCCGCCGTGGTGACGGTGGCGAACAGCGCGCTGGCGGCGATGCCGAAGCGGGTTTCCTTGCCTTCCATGTTTCCGGCCAGACCATCGACGCCGAAGGCGGCGAAGGCCGGGTTGGCCTGCGCCTCCGCCCAATAGGCGACGGACACGCCCGCGACGAACAGCACGCCCATGGCGGCCAGAATGGCCCAGCCCTGGCGCTCGTCGCCGACCATGCGCCCGAACAGGTTGGTCAAACCGGCGCCCAGCGCGAAGATCGACAGCATCTGAACCATGTTGGTCAGGGCATTGGGATTCTCGAACGGGTGGGCCGAGTTGGCGTTGAAGAAGCCGCCGCCGTTGGTGCCCAGCATCTTGATCGCCTCCTGCGAGGCGACGGGGCCGATGGCGATGCTTTGCTTGGCGCCCTCCAGCGTGGTGGCGTCGATGAAGCCGTCCAAGCTCTGCGGCACGCCCTGCCAGACCAGGAACAGCGCGTAAACCAGGCAGAGCGGCAGCAGCACATACAGCGTGCAGCGGGTCAGATCGACCCAGAAATTGCCGATGGTGCGGGTCGACGCGCGGGCGAAGCCACGCGCCAGCGCCACGGCCAGCGCGATTCCGGTCGCCGCCGACACGAAATTGTGGAAGGTCAGCCCGGCCATCTGCACGAGATTGCTCATCGTGCTTTCGCCGCCGTAATTCTGCCAGTTGGTGTTGGTGGTGAAGCTCGCCGCCGTGTTGAAGGCGAGATCGGCGGGCACGTTCGCCATCTCCTGCGGGTTGAAGGGCAGGACGGCCTGAAAGCGCTGCATCGCGTAAAGCGCCAGCATGCCGACGGCGCTGAACAGCAGCGCCGACACGGCGTAGGACACCCAATGCTGTTCACGGGCGGCATCGACGCCCGCCAGCCGGTACAGCCCACGCTCGACCGGGCCAAGCAGGGGGGACAAGAGGTTGCGTTCGCCCGTGAAGACGGTGGTCATGAAACCGCCCAGCGGGCGCGTGACGGCGACCACCAGGGCGATGAAGACCAGAATTTGAATCCAACCGTTGACGGTCATGGGAAGGCTCCTCAGAACCGTTCGGGGCGGATCAGGGCGTAGACGAGATACGCCAGAAGACCGGCGGTCACGAGACCGGCCAGCGCATAATCAAGGGTCATGGACGCCTCCTCACAGCCGGTCGCAGGCGTGGACGTAGGCGATCGCCCCGGCGAAAAATCCGACGGTGATCGCAAGGACGAGAATGTCGAGCATGAATGGTCTCCCAAGGGCGCGCCGCGCCGCCGCGCACCGGGCGGCGGAGACAGGCGCGAACAGGCCGAACCGGCCCTCCGCGTCGCCGAGGCGACGCCGAAAGCCCATCCGGTCAGGAGACGATGCGCCCCAAGCGCATATAGATTCGAGACGGGCCGGAGACGGCTTGGCGTATAAAACCTATATACGCCGGGTTGGGTGGTCCGTCGCGAAACCGACGCTCCAAACGCCGCCCGTCGCGACGGCGCTCATGGGAATTTTCAGGCTTTATCCGATGAAACCATCAACCATCAGATGCAGCGCAAGCGCCAACAGCAGGAAAAAGGCGATGGTGAGCGCCATCTCGCCCAGAACCTCCCGCACTGTGGGGATTTCGTCCGGCGGCGAGTCCGCGTCTTCGAGAGTCAGCGTCGGGCGGCGGGGTTCCAGCGCCGTATGTTCCACAATCCACACCATGAGAGCCTCGTGACCATCGGGAGCCGGTTTTCGCCGGTTCCTTTAAAAGAGGGCCGTCGGCCATATAAAAGCGATGGCGCGCGCGAGGGGGCGGAATATAGGCGGAATATAGGGGGCGCCGGTCAGGCCGCGTCGTCGCGCTGGATCTCCGCTTGGCCGCGCGTGGCGTCGGCGGTCTTGCGGATGACCTCCTCCACCTGCCCGCAGGGGGCGGTGACGCGCAGCCGAACGCCTGCGGGGGTGAAGCCGGTGTTTTCGACCAGGGTCGCCGGAAGGGCGGCGAGCGCGGCGCGGAGTCGCGCCTCGTCGGCGAAGGCGCAGGCGATGGACAGGGTCGTGACGGCGACGATCGGTTCGCGCGCCATCGCGCGCAAACAGGACGAGGCCGTGCCGCCATAGGCGCGGACCAGGCCGCCGGTTCCCAGCAGAATTCCGCCGAACCAACGGCTGACCACCACCGCCACGCGGTCGAGATCCTGCCCCTCGATGGCCTGAAGAATCGGGCGCCCGGCGGTTCCCCCCGGTTCGCCATCGTCGTTGAAACGGTGGAGCGCGCCGACGCGAAAGGCCCAGCAATTGTGACCGGCGTCCGGGGCGCCATGCGCCGCGATGAAGCGGCGCGCCTCGTCCTCGTCGTCAGCCGGTCCCGCCCAGGCGACGAAACGGCTTTTCTTGACGTCCTGCTCGAATCGCCCGGCGCCCGTCAGCGTGAACATCGCCGCGTCAGCCCAGCGACAGGATGGCGGCGGCGGTGCGCTCGTCGGTGATGAGGCCCTTGGCCAGTTTGCCGCGCAGGGCGGCGCGGATCGCCATCACCTTTTGGTCGCCGCCGCCAACGATGATGGTGGTGCAATCCTTCAGGATCGGCAGCGGCACCCCGACCATGCGGTCGTTGACGGCGCCGTGCAGCGGCTCGCCGACGTTGTTGAACACGCGCCCGGCGATTTCGCCGACGCCGCCCAGATCGATCAGTTCCATCAGTTCGGCGTCGTTGACGAAGCCGTCATGGTGAAAGGCGGAGTTCCAGGCGATGCTGCCGACCCCGACGAAGCAGGCGGCGGTTTGCGCCACCAGCTCCAGAATCCGGGTGTAGGAGCGTTGGGCGCGCAGCACCTGCGCCTCCTCCACCGCCTCCGTCACGCTGGGGGTGGGCAGCGGGAAGCCCGAGGCGCCGGTGCGCTCGGCCAGGCTCATCACCACCTCATAGGGCGCGGCGCGGCCATCGCGCAGCATCGCGCCGACCAGGGAGACGGTTTTGTGCTCGGGCCGGTTCATCGTCATGACCTCGGCCACGGCGGCGCGCAGCGTCCGCCCGGTGGACAGGCCCAGCACCGTCGGTTCGCGCGATTCCAGATAGGTTTCGATCTGCTCGGCGGCGGCGATGGCGATGCCGGGGATCGGGTTGGGTTGGCCGGGATCGACCGGCGTCACCGTGCATTGGGTCAGCCCGTAACGCTCGCGCAACCGCTCTTCCAAGGCCACAGCCTCGGCGATGGGGTGGTTCAGGCGGAATTTGATGAGCTTTTCGGCCACCGCCAAGGACACCATGCGCTGGGCGGCCTGCCGCGACACGTTCAGCTTCGCCGCAACCTCGTCCTGGGTGTTCCCGGCGATGTAGTAGAGCCAAGCGGCGCGCGCCGCCTGATCGAGCTTCCGGCTGTGACGGTCTGACATCGGGGCGTTCGGTTCCTGCTGCCGGTTTCGGGGTCAGACTACGTGAAAAGCGAATCCGGTGGCTATGGGTTGTGTTGGCTCGCGGGGTGATCCACGCCGCAAAATGGAAAAAGGGGCCGGGCGATGAAGAGCGCCCGGCCCAAAGGCACCCCGCTCCAAGGCAAACGGAGGGGGCTGGAGGGTGACACCACGGGGACGGCCATGGGGCAAGCCCCATGGATCGCGCGGCGACCGAACCGACGCCGCGCGACGACGACCGGCCTTCCGTCCCCACCAAGGCCGGCCGGTTCAGCCCCCGCGCCGATCCGGGCGCGGGGATGCTTGTGTGAAGAATCAGGCGGGCGCGCTGACCAGCAGGTGGTCCAGTTCCAACCGCTGGCGGTGCATGGCGAGAAACACCGCGTAACGCCGGTCGTGCATGGCGCGGGCCTGCGGGGCCGGGTGCAACAGCGTGTCCGCCCCGGCCATGGCGCGGGCGGCTTGCGCCAAACCGGGGTGCAGACCCGCCCCGGCGGCGGCGGCGGTCGCCGTTCCCAGCAACACCGGCTCGGCGCAGCCGGAGCGGGCGATGGCGCAGCCGCAGGCGTCGGCGTAGAGCTTGACCAGAAAGGGGTTGGCGGCGTGGCCGCCGCTCAAATGAATGGTGTCGATGGCGTATCCGGCCTCGTTCATGCGGTCGATGATGTGGCGGACCCCATAGGCGATGGCCGCCGCCGTCGCCCAATAGAGTTCCAGCAAGGATTCGGCGCTGCGGTCCAGCGTCAGACCAGAAATCACGCCCACCGCGTTCGGATCGGCCAACGGGGAGCGGTTGCCGTGGAAATCGGGCAGCACATGCAGGCGCGGGGCCAGCGCCTCCCCCTCCGCTTGCGTGATGCGGGCGTGCAGGATGGCGCCGATGGCGTCGTGCGGCTTGGGACCGAAGGACGCGCGGGCCGGGTGGCTTTCGACGATGTGGTCCAGCAAGGCCCCGCTCGCCGATTGCCCGCCCTCGCTCAGATGAAAGCCGTCGCAGACCGCGCCGTAATAAGGCCCCCAAACGCCGGGAATGAAGCGCGGCGCCGCCGTCAGCCCCATGTTGCAGGAGGAGGTTCCGGCGATCAGCGCGATCCGGTTGTCGATGCTTTCGCCGACATGCGCGCCGAGCGTGCCCAGCGCCCCGGCGTGGGCGTCGATCAACCCGGCGGCGACGACGCAACGGGTGGTCAGCCCCAGCGCGTCCGCCGCCTGCGCGGTCAGCGGGCCGATGGGGTGGCCGATGGGCAAGGCGCGGTCGGGCGCCCCGGTCCGTTCAAAAAAATCATCCAACCCGACTTGCGCCAGAAAGGCCCGGTCCCACGGCTGTTCGGCGTGGGCCAGATAGGTCCATTTGCAGGTCAGCGTGCAGACCGACCGCTCGTTGCGTCCGGTCGACATCCAACTGAGGAAATCCGCCAGATCGAAGGCCAAGCCGCAGCGCGCCCAGGCGTCGGGCCGGTGGCGCTTCAGCCACATCAGCTTGGGGATCTCCATTTCCGGCGACATCCGCCCGCCGAGAAAGCGCAGCACCTCCGCCCCGCTGGCGCTGCATTCCTCGGCCTCCGCGATGGCGCGGTGATCCATCCAGACGATGGTGTCCCACTGGTCGGATGCGCCGCCCGCGCCGTTCCCGTCCGGCGACACGCCGATCTTGCCGCCGTCGGCCTGCCGCAGCACCAGGGAACAGGTGGCGTCATAGGCGATGCCGACCACCCGATCCGCCGCCGCCCCCGCCGCCGCCGCCGCGTCGCGCACGGCGGCGCAGACCGCCTGCCAGATGTTCGCCGAATCCTGCTCGACGAAATCGGCCTGCGGGCGGTGGGTGGCGATGGGGCGCACCGCCCGGCCCAGCAGGCGGCCCTGCGGCGTGAACACGCCCGCCCGGACGCTGGTCGATCCGACATCGACGCCGATCACCGTCTCGGCGGCCTCGCTCGTCATCCTGTCCTCCCCACGCGGCTTTGGTTGGTTCCGTTTCTCACCGCAGCGTCAACGCGTCGGCGCCGCGCGTCAACAGAAGCGGCAGGATCGGGTCGAGGAAATCGGCGACCGTCGCGTCGGCCCCGGCTTGGCGCAGCGCGTCCGCCGACAGCGTCGTCGTCAGCCCGACCGTCAGAATCCCCGCCGCCTTGGCCGCCTGCACGCCGGGGAGCGAGTCCTCGAACACCAGCGCCTCGCCCGGCTGCATCCCCAGCGCGGTCAGCGCCGTCTGGTAGGGCAGCGGATCGGGTTTGGAGCGCGGCAGCTCCTCCCCCAGAACCAACGGGTCGAAAACGCCGGTCAGCTTCAGCAGATCCAACACATGACGCACGTTGGCCGCCGGGGCGTTCGTCACCAGCCCGATGCGGGCGCCCAGACCGCGCGCCCGGTCCAGCAGGGCGTGCAGACCGTCAATCGCGGTCAGCCCGCCCGACGCGCGGCGGAAGGCCGCCTCCTTGTCGTCGGCGAAGCGGTCATGCTCGGCGCTGCTGGCGTTGGGGAACAGGTCGCGGCAGATCGCCTCGTTGGAGCGGCCCGAGATCGCCGTCTTGAAGAACTGGTGGTCGATGGCGATGCCATGCGGCTCCAACGCGGCGACGAACGCCTCGAAATGCAGCGGATCAGTGTCGGCCAAGGTGCCGTCCAGATCAAACAGCAAAGCCCGGATAGCCACAATCTCACCCTTTCCTCATCAACGACGGTCTCAGGCTGCGCGCCAGCTTACCAGCAACTGTAACCGGCGTCGGCCAGAACGATGGAGCCGGTCATCAGGCTGGCCGCGTCCGACGCCAAAAACAGCACGACGGAGGCGATTTCATCCGGCTGGCCGATGCGCGCCATCGGCGTCATCTCGATCCAGGCGCGGTAGAGATCGCCGCCCTCCTCCATGCCGAATTTGGTCAACGGGGTTTCGATGTAGGTGGGGGCGACGGCGTTGATCCGCACCCCGCGCGCCCCCCATTCGGCGGCCAGCGAGCGGGTCAGATGATGCACCGCCGCCTTGGACGCGTTGTAATAGCTTTGCGGCTGCGGCTTGTTGACGATGAAGCCCGACATCGAGCCGATGTTGATCACCGCGCCGACGCCGCGTTCCAGCATGTGGCGGCCAAAGGCCCGGCAGCACCAGAAAACGCCGTTCAGATTGACGTCGATGACGTTCAGCCAATGCTCGTCCGTCACCTCTTCGCCCGGCGTGCCGCTGCGGGCGATGCCCGCGTTGTTCACCAGAATGTCGATCCGGCCATGGCGGGCGACGATGTCGTCGGCGACGCGGGTGACGTCGTCGGGCTTGGTCACGTCGAGCAGGACGACGTCGGCGCTGAAACCGGCGGCTTCCAGCTCCGCCTTGCCGCTGGCGGCGACCGCCGCGTCCACCTCGGCGATGACCACGACGCCGCCCGCCTCGGCCAGCGCCTGGGCGCAGGCCAAACCAATGCCGCGACCACCGCCGGTGACGACGGCGACGCGACCCGAAAGATCATATTTTTTCATATACATGGCGTTTCCCCAGCGCGGATCCCGGTGCGGGTCCGAAAGGAGCGTGGGCGGGGGCGACGCTGCGCGTCCCCGGCGGCCCACGCGATTGAGCGAATGTCGCCTATATGAGAAATAGCCCAACCCGCCTGTCAACAAAAATTTGTTGGGTGAGCGAACGCTCAGCCGAAATTAGGCGTATTGCTGCGTTGCAGCGACAGATATCGGCCTTATGTTGCGCCGCATGGACGATTTCATCACGCAATCTCAGAAATTCGCTTGACGCACGAAGTGTTTTATTGCTCACTTGTCGAGCAAACGCCCGATTTTGGCGGCGCCGTCGCTCTGGCAAGATGTGGGCAAACGCTCAAAATTGGTCAAAACGCCCACTTCGACGCCCAATACGGTCCGCCACAGCGACCGTCCGTCATTTTGCCCTTTTCCAAAAGCGCCCAAAGCCTCGACTATCCAATCAAAAAGCGGAGGAAACGTACAATGCGCAAGACCATCGCCGCCACGCTCATGGCGGGCTTCACGAGTTTCGGGGCCACCATCGCGGCGGCGGAGACGCTGACCATCGCCACGGTGAACAACGCCGACATGGTCGTGATGCAAAAGCTGTCGCCCAAGTTCAAGGAAAAGACCGGGATCGACCTGAATTGGGTCATTCTGGAGGAAAACGTGCTGCGCCAGCGCGTCACCACCGACATCGCCACCAAGGGCGGGCAATTCGACGTCGTCACCATCGGCGCCTATGAAACGCCGATCTGGGGCAAGCAGAATTGGTTGGCCTCGCTCGACGATCTGGGCGATTCCTATGATTACAAGGACGTGATCGAGCCGGTCCGCAACATGCTGACGGTGAACGGCAAGCTGTACGCCGCGCCCTTCTACGCCGAAAGCTCCTTCACCTATTACCGCAAGGATCTGTTCGCCCAGGCCGGTCTGACCATGCCGGAACAGCCGACCTACGCCGACATCAAAAAATTCGCCACCGCCCTGCACAAGCCCGCCGACAACCTGTACGGCATCTGCCTGCGCGGCAAGCCGGGCTGGGGCGAGAACATGGCCTATGTCGGCACGCTGGCGAACACCTTCGGCGGCCGCTGGTTCGACATGGATTGGAAACCGCAACTGACCTCGCCGGAATGGAAGGAGGCCGTCACCTTCTACGTCGACATCCTGAAGAATTACGGCCCTCCCGGCGCGACCTCCAACGGCCACAACGAAAACCGCGCGCTGTTCTCCTCGGGCAATTGCGCCATGTGGATCGACGCCACGGCGGCGGCGGGCCACATCTACAACCCGGCGGAAAGCAAGGTCGCCGACAAGACCGGCTTCGCCAAGGCCCCCGTCGCCAAGGTGGAAAACGGCGCCGGTTGGGGTTGGGCCTGGGCGCTGGCGGTGCCGAATTCGTCCAAAAAGTCGGACGCGGCCAAGAAGTTCATCGCCTGGGCGACGTCGAAGGATTACGTGACGCTGGTCGGCGAAACGCAGGGTTGGGTTGCGGCCCCTCCGGGCACCCGCAAATCCACCTATGACAACCCCGAATACAAGAAAGCCGCTCCCTTCGGCGAGACGGTGTTGAAGGCGATCCTGGCCGCCGACCCGATCCACCCGACGGCCCAGCCGGTTCCCTACGCCGGGATCCAGTTCGTGGCGATCCCGGAATTCCAGGGCATCGGCACGCAGGTCGGCCAATCGGTCGCCGCCGCCCTGTCGGGGCAGAGCACGGTCGATCAGGCGCTTCAATCCGCCCAGACGGCGGTCGAGCGCACGATGAAGCAGGCCGGCTACATCAAGTAAGCGCCCAACCGGCGGAGGGGCGCGCCGACCGCGCGTCCCTCTTCCGTCCGCCGCATCCCGTTTTTGGACATCCGCATCATGAACCAGCCAATCAAGGGAGGACGGGGCGTCAACGCCCTGCCGTTCGTCGCCCCGTCGGTGGTCATCCTGTTCATCTGGATGATCGTCCCGCTGGTGATGACGCTGTGGTTTTCCTTCCAGCGTTACAATCTTCTCAGCCCCGAGCTGTCCGGCTTCGTCGGCCTCAGCAATTACAGCTTTCTGCTGACCGATTCCTCGCTGTGGATCGCCATGGCCAACACGCTGCTGCTGGTCGGCGGGGTGCTGGCGATCACCATCGTCGGCGGCACGCTGCTGGCGGTGCTGTTCGATCAGGAATTCTTCGGCAGCAAGATCGCCCGTCTGCTCGCCATCGCGCCCTTTTTCGTGATGCCGACGGTCAGCGCGTTGATCTGGAAAAACCTGCTGATGCACCCGGTCAACGGCGTCAGCGCCGCCATCGCCCGCGCGCTGGGCCTTCAGCCGGTCGATTGGTTCGGTCAATGGCCGCTGTTTTCGGTCGTCGTCATCGTCGCATGGCAATGGCTGCCCTTCGCCCTCTTGATCCTGCTGACCGCGTTGCAATCGCTCGACCATGAGCAGAAGGAGGCGGCGCGGATGGACGGGGCCGGGCCGCTGGCGGTTTTCTGGTACATCGTGCTGCCGCACATGGGCCGCGCCATCAAGGTGGTGGTGATGATCGAGACCATTTTTTTCCTGTCGATCTTCGCCGAAATCTACGTGACCACCGGCGGCGGGCCGGGGTTGGCCTCCACCAACCTGACCTATCTGATCTATCTCCGGGCGCTTCTGGAATACGACATCGGCACGGCGTCCGCCGGCGGCGTCATCGCCATTGTTCTCGCCAACATCGTCGCGGCCTTCCTGGTCCGCTCGATCGCCCGCAATCTCGACGCGTGAGGGCCGCCATGCGACTGAAGCTCGACACCCACGCCGCCCTCAGCGTCGCCGGTTGGCTCGCCGCCAGCGCGCTGTTCTTCCCCATCGCCTGGATGCTGCTGACCAGTTTCAAGACGGAGATCGAGGCGGTGGCGACCACCCCGTCGCTGATCTTCACGCCGACGCTGGAAAATTACATCACCGTCCAGGAGCGCGCCGACTATCTGAAATTCGCCCTGAACAGCGTCGTCGTCTCCTTCGGCTCGACCCTGCTGGCGCTGGCGCTGGCGGTTCCCGCCGCCTACGGCATGGCCTTTTTCCCGACCAAGCGGACGCGCGGAACCTTGCTGTGGATGCTGTCCACCAAGATGATGCCGCCGGTCGGCGCGCTGGTGCCGGTGACGCTGGTCTTCCGCGATCTGGGGCTGATCGACACCTTGGCCGGGTTGGTCTTCGTTTACGCGCTCATCAACCTGCCGATCGTGGTGTGGATGCTCTACACCTTCTTCCGGGAAATCCCCCGCGAGATCCTGGAGGCCGGGCGCATGGACGGGGCCACCCCGTTGGACGAACTGCGCTTTCTGCTGCTGCCGCTGGCGCTGCCGGGGATGGCGTCCACCGGCCTGCTGGCGGTGATCCTGACCTGGAACGAAGCGTTCTGGAGCCTCAACCTGACCGCCGCCCACGCCGGACCGCTGACCGCCTTCATCGCCTCCTTCTCCGCGCCGGAGGGGCTGTTCTGGGCCAAGCTGTCGGCGGCGTCCACCATGGCGGTCGCCCCCATCCTCGTCTTCGGCTGGCTCAGCCAGCGGCAACTGGTGCGCGGCCTCACCTTCGGCGCGGTTAAGTGATACCGCCCCGCCACGCGTGTGGCGTGTCGTATCGCGTTCAAACGCCACGCAGGCTTTACCGCGCCCACGCGGGCGCGCCGCCGCCGTCGCGGCGGTCGGCGAACGCTTGAAAGGCCAGTTCAAGCGTTCGCCGATCCAATCTCTCGGGAGTACCCCTCATGGCAAACCTCACGCTGAAGGCCGTTCACAAGAGCTACGGCAACCATTCGGTCATCAAGGGCGTCGATCTGGAGATCAAGGACCGCGAGTTCGTCGTCTTCGTCGGCCCGTCGGGTTGCGGCAAATCCACCCTGCTGCGGATGATCGCCGGGTTGGAGGAGATCACCTCGGGCGACCTGATCCTCGACGGCCAGCGCGTCAACGACGTGGCCCCGGCGGGGCGCGGGCTGGCCATGGTGTTCCAGAGCTACGCGCTTTACCCGCACATGAGCGTCGCCGACAACATGGCCTTCTCGCTCAAGCTCGCCCGCGTGCCGCAGGAGGAGCGCGACGCCAAGGTGAAGGCGGCGGCGGGCGTGCTGCAACTGGATCATCTGCTCGACCGCAAGCCGGGGCAATTGTCGGGCGGCCAGCGCCAGCGCGTCGCCATCGGTCGGGCCATCGTGCGTCAGCCCAAGATCTTCCTGTTCGACGAACCGCTGTCGAATCTCGACGCCTCGCTGCGCGTGCAGATGCGCATCGAACTGGCCCGCCTGCACGAGCAGCTCGACGCCACCATGGTCTATGTGACCCACGATCAGGTCGAAGCGATGACGCTGGCCAGCAAGATCGTCGTGCTGCGCGCGGGCGAAGTCGAGCAGGTCGGCAGCCCGCTGGAACTGTACCACCACCCGCGCAACCTGTTCGTCGCGGGTTTCATCGGCAGCCCGAAGATGAACAGCGTGCCGGTCACATGCCTGAGCGTGGACGACGCGAACGGCGTGACCGTCGGCGTCGGCCAGGGGGCGGTGACGGTTCCCGTGCGCGGCGGCGAGGCCATCGCCGGGCGGGCGCTGACCCTGGGCGTTCGGCCCGAACATCTGATGTTGGACGACGCCGGGCCGGTGCGCGGCGAGGTGTCGGTGGTCGAGCGGCTGGGCGGCCAGACCTTCCTCTACGTCCAAACCGCCGAGGCCGGGTTGTTGGTGGTGGAGGCCGACGGCGAGACCGCCGTGGATCTGCACGAAACCGTCGGCCTGTCGCTGCGCGCCGACGCCTGTCATCTGTTCGACGCCAACGGTCTCGCGTTGGAGCGCCTGAACCGCCACGCCCTGCTGGACCGCAAGGCCGGACGCGGATCGCGGGCGCGCTGACGACGCCTCGTTTCTCTTTAAAAACCTCTTCGACGCACGGACCAAGGACAAAAGCGGCGCCGCCCGGCGCCGTCATCCCTGGTCTGTCGCCCATCCGCGCCCCCATCCGCGCCAGGAGCACGGCCATGCTCGCCCGAATTGGACTGACTCAAAAGACGCTGCTGATCGTCGCCGTGCTGGCCTTCGGCCTGTCGGCGGTGGCCGCCGTGGGCGTGCGCGGGCTGAACCGCGACCGCGAACGGTTGGGCAGCGTGCAGAGCGGCGGTCAGGTGGCGCTGGACGCGGCGGGGCTGAAAACCCGCATCACCGCCATCAACCGGGCGGAGTTCGCCGTCGCCGCCAACCCGGCGGTGGTCGACCGCTTTTCCGAACGGCTGCAAAGCGATCTGGACGGGGCGCTGGCCGATCTCGCCCGGTTGGTGGAGCGCGGCGCCGTCGCCAAAGCCGACGCGGCGCGGCTGGAGGCCGATCTCACCCTCTATGGTCAGAACATCAAAAAGGTCATCGGCGCGGCGCAGGTGGCGATTCTCGACCCGACGGCGCGCGACGCCATCGTCGATCTGCTGCTGGACGGGCGCGAACTGGTCGAACGGATTGAGGCCGCCGCGTCCGCCATTTCCAGCGGAACCGCCGCGTCCGCCGCCGACGCCGCGCAGGCGGCGGACGCCGACGCCGCCGACGCCATCGCCGTGATGATCGGGGCCGCCGCGCTGGCCGCTCTGCTGGGGGCCTTGACGGCGGTGTTGATCGCGCGGGTCGGCATCATCGGGCCGTTGCAACGCAACCTGTCGGCCCTGCGCCGTCTGTCGGAAGGGGACGTCAGCGTGGCGATCACCGACGGCCACCGGCGCGACGAGATTGGGGCGATGGCCGACGCGATGCAGGAGTTTCGCCACGCGCTGGAAACCCGCGCCGCGCTGGAGCGGGAGGCGATGGCCCGCACCGAAACCGACCTGCGCCGCGCCCGCCGCATCGACGCGCTGACCCACGAGTTTCGCGAGCGCATCGAAGCGATCACGGCGGAGCTGTCCAACGCCTCCGGCTCCTTGGAGCAGACCGCCGAGGACATGACGAAAATCGCCGAAGACGCCTTGTCGATGTCGTCGAACGCCTCACAGGCGGCCAGCCTGTCGGGCCACGCCGTCACCTCCGTCGCCGCCGCGACCGAACAGATCTCCGTGACCGTCAACGACATGGCCAGCCAGATCGACCGCATGCGCGGCATCGCCGACGAGGCGCTGCACGGCGGCGAACGCACGGTGGCGCGCACCCGGCAAGTCACGTCGGCGGTGGACAGCGCCCAGCAGATCGCCAACTTCATCAGCGCCATCGCCGCCCGCACCCATCTGTTGGCGTTGAACGCCACCATCGAAGCGGCCCGCGCCGGGGAGTATGGCCGGGGCTTCGCCATCGTCGCCGGGGAGGTGAAGGAGTTGGCCCAACAGGTCAGCCGCGCCACCGACGACATTGGCGAGCGGCTGCGCGACCTGCACGGCTTGGCGTCCGCCTCGATGACCGAGGTCGAGGGGATGCACGCGGTGACGGAGGATCTGGGCGAAGCCTGCGCCCTCGTCAGCGCCGCCATCGAGGAGCAATCCGCCGCCGTCGCCGAAATCAGCCAGCGCATGGCGGAGGCCGCCGTCAACACCAACACCGTCACCGACGGCATCACGGCGGTGGCCGAACGCGCCGAACGCTCCACCGCGCGGGCGGGCGAGGTGCTGCGCTCCGCCGGTCACTTGTCCGACCAGGCCGACCGGCTGACCAGCAGCGTGTCGGGCTTCCTGCACAGCATGGCCGCCGCGTGACGGCTTTCGCCGCGCCCAAGCCGCCCATCGCACGGAACGGAACGGTCAAAGCGGGATGAGCGGGGCGACCGCGCGGTCTTCGGCCAGCGGGCTGGCGGCCAACCCCGCCGCGACGCCCGCGCGATCCGCCGCGTTGCGGTTCTGGCTCAGCTTGCGCTTTCCGTCCAACCGGCGGATCGGCAGGCGCAGGCCGATGATTCCCCGCAGTTGCGCCTGGATGAAATCGGGCGGCGCGTCCGCCACCGACCAGGGGGCCGCGCGTCCAGCCTCATGCCGGTTGGTCAAGCGGGTGACGAGGGCGAGCAGCCGGTCGGGATCGTCGAAAAATTCGACCGGGCCATGGGCGTGGACGGCGACGTAATTCCAGGTCGGCACCACCTTCCCCGTGTCTTGCTTCGTCGCGTACCAGCCGGGCGACACATAGGCGTCCGGCCCCATGAAGATCGCCAGCGCGTCGCCGAGCGGCGGCGTGTGGGCCTGCGGGTTGGCGCGGGCAAGATGACCGTAGAGCGCGCCATGCTCCCCCTCGCTCTCGTCGAGAAGCAGCGGCAGCGGCGTCGCCAGCGGCCCATCCGCCGTGGCGGTGACGAGCTGCGCCAACCGGGCGGCGTGGATCGTCGCCCGCAGGCGGACCGGGTCGTCGTCGTGAAAGGCGGGGGGAATGTGCATCGTGAAGCTCCTTGCGTGCCCCCGACTGATGACAGACAATCTGGCTTGTTCAAACATCCAGTTTTGAAGGATTTTGGTGAGCCAGTTGACGCAGGATGGTGTGGCGCGCCGAATCATCGCGGCGATCAAGGACCAGATCCACAGCGGCGCCCATCCGCCCGGCAGCCGCCTGCCCGCCACCCGCGCCCTGGCGGCGGAATGGGGCGTGTCGCGCACCACGGTGACGGCGGCTTACAGCCAGTTGATCGCCGAAGGCTATCTGACCAGCCGCCCCGGCGCGCGGGCGGTGGTGGCCCATGGGTTGGACGGGGCGCCCGCGCCGGTCGATCCACCGCCCGCCGCCCGACGTCTGTCCGAATTCGGACAACGGTTGCTGGCCCTGCCGCCGCCCGTCCCGGCGGCGTCGGCCCGGCTGGCGGATTTCCGCTATGGCGATCTCTCCGGCGCCGATTTCCCGGTGTTGGCCTGGCGGCGCGCGGTGAACCGGGTCAGCCTGCGGCGGGTCGCGCGGTTGCGCTACGACGACCCGCGCGGATCGGCCGCCCTGCGCGCCGCGCTGCAAGGCTATCTCTGGCGCGCCCGAGGCATCCGCTGCTCGTCCGACCAGATCGTGATCGTCAACGGGTCGCAGCAGGGGCTTGACCTCTGCGCCCGCCTGTTGCTCGACCCCGGCGACCCGTTCCTGTTTGAAAATCCCGGCTACGCCCTGGCCCGTCACGCCTTCACGGCGGTGGGGGGCGTCGAGATCCCGATTCCGGTGGACGAGGACGGCCTGCGCGTCGACGCCTTGTCCTCGGCGGCGCTGGCCCCGGCGGCGCTCGCTTACGTCACGCCCTCCCACCAGTTCCCTTTGGGCGGCGTGCTGTCGGCGGGGCGGCGGCGCGCGCTGCTGGACTGGGCCGCCCGCAACGGGGCCGTCATCGTCGAAGATGATTATGACGGGGAATACCGCCACGGCGTCGCCCCGATTCCGCCGCTGCGCGCGCTCGCCCCGGATTGCGTCGTCTATGTCGGCACGCTGTCCAAAACCCTCTCGCCAACCCTGCGTCTGGGCTATCTGGTCGTACCCCCCAGCTTGGAGCGGGCCTTCGCCGAGGCCAAACGCCTGACCGACCGCCACGCGCCGCTGCTGGAGCAAGAGGCGCTGGCCGATCTGCTGACCAGCGGCGCGTATGAGCGTCATGTGCGCGCCATCCGCCGAAAGAACGCCGAACGGCGGGCCGCGCTGCTGGCGGCGGTGGCGGAGGCGTTGGGCGACGCCGTCGTCGTGGCTGGAACCGACGCCGGGCTGCACGTCGTTCTCTGGGCGCGCGGGATTCCCGCCGACCGCGAGCCACAGATTCTGGCCGACGCGCGGGCCACCGGAATCGGTCTTTACCCGGTCGCGCCGCTCTACGCGCCCAAGGGCGAGCGTCCAACGACGGTCGGCTTCATTCTGGGTTACGCCGCGCTGGACATTGACGCTCTGCGCCGGGGCGTCGCGATTTTGGCGACGGTGCTGGCGGCCCATCGTTGTTGAGAAGCCGCGCGGAGTCCGGCAACCGTCAGGTGCTTTCCCGCCCGACGAAGCTCAGCCCCAGATCCAGGCGGCGCTTGGGCGGTTCACGGCCTTCCATCAGATCCAGCAGCATCGCGGCGGATTCGCGGCCGATGCCATAGCGCGGGGTCGCCACCGTCGTCAGCGTCGGGGTGGTCCAGGCCGACGCGGCGAGGTCGTTGAAACCGGCGATGGCCAACTGCTCGGGCACGCGGACGCCGCGCCGCTGGCATTGGAACAGCGCCCCTTGCGCCAGATCGTCGTTGCAGAAGAACACGGCGTCGCAGTCGGTTCCATCCTCGATCATGCGGTCGAGCATGGAGGCGCCCAGGCTGATGGAGGAGGGTTCGGGAACCTGCCACACCCGACGGGGATCGTAGAGTCCGGCGTCGCGCAGCGCTTGGCGGTAGCCTTCCAAGCGGGCCAAAGTGCGCGGATCCAACTGCACGGCGGCGAAGCCGACGCGACGATAGCCGCGTTCCAGCAAATGGCGGGTCATCAGCCGCCCGCCCTCAAACTGCGAACAGCCGACGCTGTAACAGGCGGGATCGTCCAGAAGCTCCATCATGTGAACGGTCGGGCGGCCCAGCGCCGCCAGATAGGTTTGGGTGGCGGGGGTGTGGTCGTTGCCGGTCAACAGGATGCCGTCGGGCTGGAACTGAAGGTAGGTGCGCAACAGCCGCTCCTCCTCCACCGGCGAATAATGGGACACGCCGATCAGGATCTGATAGCCGCGCGGGTGCAGCGCGTCGTGAATCCCGGCCAGCGTTTCGACGAACACCGCGTTGGTCATCGACGGAATCAGCACCGCCACCGTCATCGACCGGGCCGACGCCAGCGCGCTCGCCGCCTGGTTGGGGACATAGCCCATGGCCTGGGCCACCTCCAAAATCCGCGCGCGCAGATCGGGGGCCACCAGTTCGGGCCGTTTGAAGGCGCGCGACACGGTGATGGCGCTGACCCCGGCCTTGTTCGCCACATCGGCCATGGTGGACCGCCCGGTGCGCGACGAACGCGGCTTGCGCGCTTTTCCAGCGCTGGGTGAAAGGGGGGTGGGCGGATCCGGGCGGCGGCTGGTCACGGGATTCTGATTCCTTTGTCCTTGGCGCGGCGGTGAATCGCGGCTGATGATGGCGGGCGGAGTCGGCGCGGCGCAAGGCGATTGTCGCGCGTCGGGCTGGCTGGACTTTCCCATTCTCCGGGCAACGGTGATTTTGTTCGTTCGCAGTCCCAACAAAACACTTTACGCGGCGAAAAGTTAGCGCTAACAGTATCGCCACATCCTGGCGTCACGACAGCGGCCCCGCCGGTCTCCCGACCGAAAGCGCCGTGGCGACGCCGAAATGATAGCGCTAACATAAAGCTGACGCAAGGCCGACGCAAGGACTTGCTTCAAGAACCCAGGCTTCAGGAACAGAGGGTCATGATCGGACCACCCATCGTCGTCGTCATGGGCGTGTGCGGCTGCGGCAAATCCAGCGTGGGGCAGGGATTGGCCGACGCGCTCGGCTGCCGCTTCATCGAGGGCGACCAGCACCACCCGGAGGCCAACATCGTCAAGATGTCCGCCGGAATTCCGCTGACCGACGCCGACCGCGAAGGCTGGCTGGCCGTGATCGCGGGGTTCATCGCCGACGCCGACCGGACCAACCAACCGCTGGTCGTCGCCTGTTCGGCCTTGAAGCGCCGCTACCGCGACCAGTTGCGCGGCGACAGCGCGCGGGTGTTGTTCCTGCATCTGGAGGGCGACAAGCCGTTGATCGCGGCGCGCATGGCGGCGCGCACGGCGCATTTCATGCCGACGGCGCTGATTGACAGCCAATTCGCCGATCTGGAGCCGCCCGGCCCGGACGAAGCGGCCTTGACCCGGTCGATTCACCTGTCCGCCGAGACCATTGTGGCCGAAGCTTGTCGGCATCTGAACACCATCAACAGGGCGGTGAACACGACCGCCGGGGGGAACGCATGACGCGCGTGGCGGATCGGCTGGAAAAAATCACCGAATGGATGATGGCGGCGATGCTGGCCGTCATGGTCGCGCTGATTTTCGGCAATGTGGTGCTGCGGTACGCCTTCAACAGCGGCATCGTCGCGGCGGAGGAAATTTCCCGCCTGATGTTCGTCTGGCTGGTGTTTCTGGGGGCGACGCTGGCGCTGCGGCGTCAGCAGCATCTGGGGTTGGAGCTGCTCCAGGCCCGCTTGCCCTTCAAGGCGCGGCGGGCCTGCGCGGTGGTCGCCCATCTGCTGATGCTCTACGCCCTGTGGCTGTTCATCGAAGGAAGCTGGATCCAACTGTTGATCGGCATGGAGACGCGCTCCACCGTTCTGCGTTTCCCCATGGCCTTTTACGCGGCGGCGGGCTTCTTCCCGGCCATCGCCATGACGCTGACCGTGCTGGTCAATCTGTGGCGGATCCTGTCCGGCCAGCCCGACGCCCGCATTCCCGGCGATCCCCAGGCGGTCTTCGGCGCCGCTTCGACAGACCATTGATTTTCGAGGACGGACGCACGCCATGACCTTGACGATTTTCCTGTCCTCGCTGTTCGGCTTCATGCTGCTGGGGATGCCCATCGCCTTCGCGCTGATGCTGACCGGCGTCGCGCTGATGATCCACCTGGACTTTTTCGACGCCCAGCTCGTCGCCCAGAACATGCTGAGCGGGGCCGACAATTTCCCGCTGATGGCCGTGCCCTTCTTCATTCTGGCGGGCGAGCTGATGAACGCGGGCGGCATTTCCCAGCGCATCATCAATCTGGCCGTCAGTCTGGTCGGCCACATCAAGGGTGGTTTGGGCTATGTCACCATCGGCGCGTCGGTGATGCTGGCCAGCCTGTCGGGATCGGCCATCGCCGACACCGCCGCGCTCGCCACCCTGCTGATTCCGATGATGCGCGACCATGGCTATCCGGTGCCGCGTTCGGCTGGGTTGATCGCGTCGGGCGGCATCATCGCCCCGATCATTCCACCCAGCATGCCCTTCATCATCTTTGGCGTGACCACCAACACCTCGATCAGTTCGCTGTTCATGGCGGGCATCGTGCCCGGCCTGATGATGGGCCTTGGCCTGATCGGCGCCTGGATGTTCGTCGTCCGCGACATGACGGTGAAGCTCCAACCCAAGGCGAGCGGGCGTGAGCGCGTGAAGGCGCTGATCGACGGGATTTGGGCGCTGGCCTTGCCGGTCATCATCATCGGCGGTTTGCGCGGCGGCCTGTTCACCCCGACCGAAGCCGCCGTGGTCGCCGCCGTCTATTCGCTGTTCGTCGCCCTGTTCATCTACCGTCAGGTGACGCTGGCGCAAATCGTGCCGCTGCTGGTCCAGGCGGCGCGCACCACCAGCACGGTGATGTTCCTGTGCGCCGCCGCGCTGGTGTCGTCCTACATGGTGACGCTGGCCGACCTGCCGCAGCAGATGACGGAGCTTCTGCACCCGCTGATGGGACAGCCCAGGCTGTTGATGCTGGCCATCGCGCTGTTGCTGCTGGCCGTCGGCACGGTGATGGATCTGACGCCGACCATTCTGGTGCTGGGGCCGGTCCTGACCCCGCTGGCCGTGGCGGCGGGCATCGACCCGACCTATTTCGGGGTGATGTTCGTGCTGATCGGCACGCTGGGCTTGATCCACCCGCCGGTCTGCACGGTGTTGAACGTGGTGTGCGGCGTCGCCCGCATCTCGCTGGAAAGCGCCACGCGCGGCATCTGGCCCTTCCTGCTCACCTACCTCGTCTTGACCGGCCTGTTGATCGCCGTGCCGGAGATCATCACCGCGCCCCTTCACATGTTCAAATGACGTCGCCATTCAACGCCTGAAAAACCGCAAAACACGAAAATTTGGGAGATCACCATCATGACGCTGTTCCGCAAACTTCTGCTCGCCACCGGCCTCGCCGCCGCCATCCTCGCGCCGGTCGCCGTCACCTCGTCGGCATCCGCCCAGGACGTCAAGCCGCGCATCATCCGCTTCGGCTACGGCCTGTCGGAGGCCAGCAACCAGGGCCGCGCCGTCAAATTCTTCAGCGAGGAGTTGGCCAAGCGGTCCGGCGGCAAGCTGAAGCTGAAGGGCTTCGGCGACGCCAGTCTGGGCAGCGACATCCAGATGCAAAACGCCCTGATCGGCGGCGCGCAGGAAATGATGGTCGGCTCCACCGCCACGCTGGTCGGCATCGTCAAGGATTTCGGCGTCTATGACCTGCCCTTCCTGTTCAACGACGAGAAGGAGGCCGACGCCGTGCTCGACGGCCCGTTCGGCCAGAAGCTGATCGCGTCCCTGAACGAAAAGGGTCTGGTCGGGCTGGTCTATTGGGAAAACGGCTTCCGCAACCTGACCAACAGCAAGCGCCCTGTGACGAAGATCGAGGATCTGAACGGCATCAAGCTGCGCGTCATGCAGAACCCGGTCTACATCGACATGTTCAACCGCTTTGGCGCGAACGCGGTGCCGTTGGCCTTCTCCGAACTGTTCACGGCGCTGGAAACCGGCACGGTGGACGGCCAGGAAAACCCGGTGACGACGATCCTGTCCTCGAAATTCTACGAGGTTCAGGGCTACATGACGATTTCCAAGCACGTCTACAGCCCCTGGATCGTGCTGGCCAGCAAGCGTTGGTTTGACGGGCTGTCGGCGGACGAGCGCAAGATCCTGCAAGAGGCCGCCGTCGCCTCGCGCGATTTCGAGCGCAAGGACAGCCGCGAGGCGACCACCCAAAGCCTCGCCCTGCTGAAGGAAAAGGGCATGAAGATCAACGAGCTGAGCACCGCCGAGCTGGGCCGCATGCGCGAGATGGTCAAGCCCGCCTTCGACAAATACGCCGCCGACGGCGGGGCCGATCTGCTGAAGGATCTCCAGGTGGAAATCGCCAAGGTCCGCAAGTAACCATACGGTCGCGTCGCCCCTGACCGCTCCCAAGCGGCAAGGGCGGCAAAACAGACGATTTCCGGGCGAACGGCCTTGCGTCGCGCCGTTCGCCCGGACACTCTGCCCCCCGCATCCGCTGATCGGGGTTTTCGCATCCATGCCCGCCGCCACGCCCAACCGCCGGGCCGTCCTGTTCGGCGCGACCGCCGCCGCCCTGTCGCCCTGGTCGGCGCTCCACGCCGCCGCCCCGCCGGTCGGCAAGACGCGCAGTTTCGCCGCGACCCACGGCGCCGCCCCCTTCGTCACCGAGCATCTGATTCCCGGCGACGCCCTGGATCTGGCGCGGGTCAACCCGTCGGCCAAATCCGCGCGCGTGATCGCGTTGACCATCGACGACGGCCCCGATCCCAACGACCCGACCATTCTCGACATCCTCAAACAGCACGAGGCGCGGGCGACCTTCTTCTTCATCGGGCGCAAGATCGCCGAACACGCCAAGGCCGCCGCTCTGGTCGCCGCGTCCGGCAACGAAATCGGCAGCCACAGCCAAACCCACCCGATGATGAGCGATCTGACGGCGGCGGAGCAGGAACAGAATCTGGCGAACGCCAACCACGCCTTGGGCGCCGTCGGCGTTCGCCCGACCTGGTTCCGCCCACCCTTCGGCGACTTTGACGCCATCACCCTGCGTCTGGCCCGCGCCCAAGGCTTGCAAACGGTGCTGTGGACCATCGACAGCCAGGATTGGAAGGGAAGCGACGCCGAAACCATCGCCAACCGCGTCACCACCCGTCTGGCGCCGGGCGCCGTGATCCTGACGCACAGCACCAAGGCGGCCTCGGTCAAGGCCCTGCCAACCATCCTGGACGACGGTCGGCGCCGTGGCTTTCGTTTCGTCACCCTGACGGAATGGCGTGAGGCGATGCGGATTCTTTCGACATCAAAACTATAAGATGCATAATCTTTAAAGATTTTCTACAAAATGTGGATTTTGGGTGGCGCCTTCGCATGTCGCCATCAAGAAACTGCCGCGTTCATGGTCATACATTTGTATTTTATACAATTTATCTCGTCAGCGTTCTGCAATATTGACCACAGAAATGGCGCGGCGCGGCGCACAAATTCATCAAATCCGTTGATGTGTTGTCAATTTTTCTCCTATTGGTGTAAAAACCAATCGTCTGCGCTGTGGTGGCGGCAGTCGCAAAGGAGATTCATCGCATGAGTGCAACAGGCAGTCTCGAAAGCGTCATCGAACAACCGGCAGCCGCGCCAACCACCGTGAGCACGCCCGACAATCGCCCGGCGGAAAAGGACAACACCACCTTTCGCGGCATCGTCCAGGGCGACGCCGAGTTGAATTTTGAATGGTCGGCCTTTCTGATTGATTCCCTGGTTGCGGCGGGGGTGACGCACGTCGTGATGTGTCCGGGCGCGCAGATGGCCCCGCTGGCGCTGGCCTGCCGGGCCAACCCGGCCTTGAAAATCACCGTGGTGATCGACGAGCGGGCGGCCGGTTTCTTCGCGCTGGGTCTGTCCCGCGTCACCCGGCGCCCGACCATCCTGATTTGCACGTCGGGGTCGGCGGTGGGCGAGTTCTTCCCGGCGGTGATGGAGGCGTCCACCGGGATGATCCCCCTGATCCTCATCACCGCCGACCGCGCGCCGGAAAATCAGGATCGGTGTTCGGCCCAGGCCATCGACCAGATCCGCGCCTATGGCGCGCACGCCCGCTCGTCGCACAGCCTGCCCCTGCCCGACGCCAGCATCGGCACGCTGTCGGCGCTCGCCTCGCGCATTTATGAACAGAGCCTGTGGCCGATGCCCGGCCCGGTGCACGTCAACCAGCCCTTCCGCGACCCGCTGGTTCCCAAAAACCGCGTCAAGCGCGCCGTCCCCCAGCCGCCGACCATCACCGAACCGGTGATCCAACTGCGTCAGGAAGACGTCGAGCGGATGGCCGACACGCTGTCGGGCCGTCGTGGCGTCATCGTTTGCGGCGCGACGGAAAATGTCGAGGAGCCGGGCTTCCCCGCCGCCGTTTACGAGCTGGCCCGGCAACTGGCCGCGCCCATCATCGCCGATCCCTTCAGCAATCTGCGTTTTGGCGCCCCGGCGGATTCCGGAGTGATCGCGCGGGCCGACACCTTCCTGCGCGCCGCGCGCTTCACCGCCACCCACCAGCCGGAATGGATTTTGAATTTCGGCGGCCCGGCGATGTCCAAGCCGGTCTTGACCTACATGCAGGAATCGACGGCGTCCGATTACATCGTCGTCGATCCGACGACGCGCTGGTCCGATCCGTTGCTGCGCGCGACCCACATCGTCCGCTCCAGCCCGGAAACCCTGTGCCGGGCGCTGACCGAGTCGGGCCGTTTGAAGGCCGCGCCGGGCGTGTGGCGTCAGTCCTTCATCGCCTGCGACGGCTTCATCGACACGCTGTCGCGCAGCGCCTTCGACACCTCGCTGTGGGAGGCGCCGATCGTCCGGCGGCTTATCAAGGCCGCGCCCGACGGGGCGGTGGTCTTCTCCGGCAATTCGATGAGCGTGCGCGATTTCGACAGCTTTTCCGGCAGCACCGACACCCGGCTGCGGCTGCTGGCCAATCGCGGCACCAACGGCATCGACGGTTCCATCGGCACCCTGATCGGCATCGCCGCCGCCCAGCGCCACACCAAGACCGTCTGCATGATCGGCGACATGGCCTTTTCCCACGACGTCGGCAGCCTGCAATTGGCGGGCGACCTCGACATTGTTCTGGTCGTGCTGAACAACGGCGGCGGCGGCATCTTTGAGTATCTGCCGACGGCCAACGTGCCGGAGTATCAGGATTTCCTGTCGCCGCCGACGCTCAGCATCGGCGCGGCGGCCAAGGCTTGCGGTTGGGAGCATTGGGAAATCGCCGATCTGGACGGGCTTAACGCCGCGCTGGCGGCGGCGATGGCCGCCAAGGGGCCGTGCCTGATCGAGGCGGTGATCGACCGCAAGGCCAGCGTCCGCCAGCACAAGCTGTTCTGGTCGGCGGTGAACGGCATCAACGCCACCATCCGCCTGCGTGGGCCGGAGGGCATGATCGCCACCTTCGGGCAGGTCCAACCGGCCTCGCAGGACGCGGCGGACGACAGCCTGAATTTCGACCGCGACGATTGATCCGACGGTCCCGCGCGCGGCGGGGCGGGGCGCGCGTCTCCCCTGCCCCGCCGAACGCGGAGACTTTCCGTTCGTCGCCCCCGTCCGCCCCCCTGCCCTGCCCATTCGCGGACGATCACGGAGACTCCCCTTGTCCAATCTGGCTCAGGACACCCCGAACGCCATTCGGCTTCAGGAACGGATCGCCGTGTTCCTGCTCGGCTTTTCCGCCTTTTTGCCGCTGTACGCCCCGCAATCGGTGCTGCCGCAACTGGCCGCCGATTTCGGCACGACGCCCGCCGCCGCCGGGGCGGTGATCGGAGCGACCACGCTGGCGGTGGCCTTGTCCGCCCCGGCGGCGGGGCCGCTGACCGACCGTTTTGGCCGCAAACGCGCCATGCTGACGGCGATTTTCCTGCTGGTCCCGCTGACCCTGCTGCTGACCCTGTGCCGCGACCTGTCCCAATTGCTGGGGGTGCGCTTTTCGCAGGGGATCGCCCTGCCCGCCCTGTTCACCGGGGCGGTCGCCTACATCGCCACCCGTTGGTCGGGGCCACAAGCCGCCGCGATGACCGGGCTGTTCGTGTCGGGATCGGCGATGGGCGGCTTCGCCGGGCGTTTCGTCGCCGGGTTGCTGGCGGAGTTCATCAGTTGGCAAAGCGGCTTCACCGCGCTGGCCGTCATCTCCGCCCTGTGCGCGCTGGTCGTTCTGCTCTGGCTGCCCGCCGACCAGGGGCGGGCCATTGACGGGATCGCCGCGCATGTCGCCGGGATGCGCCGCCATCTCGCCAACCCGCGCATCCGCGCGGTTTGCGCCTTTGGCTCCACCGTTCTGTTTTCGATGACGGCGACCTTGTCCTACGTCGGCTTTCATCTGGCCGATCCGCCCTTTCTGTTGACGGCGAGCGGCATTGGGTTGGTCTTTCTGGTCTACCCGATCAGCGCCTCGGCGGCCCCGTTCAACGGGCGCCTGATTCAGCGTTTTGGCGGGCGCGGAGCCTTCCTGGCGGCCTTGAGCGTTTGTTTTCTGGGGCAGATGGTGCTGCTGTTGCCCTTTCTCGTCGCCGTCATCGCGGGCGTCGGCGTCTTCATCGCCGGGATCTTCCTGTGCCAGTCCATGGCGCTGGGCTATGTCGGGCGAACCGCCCTGGTGAACAAGGGCGCGGCGGCGGGCCTTTATGTTTGCTTCTTTTATCTGGGAGGCAGTCTGGGGGCGGTTTTGCCCGGCCTGTCCTGGGCGTCGGCGGGTTGGCCCGGCTGCGTCGCCCTGGTTTGCAGCGCGTTGGGGTTGGGCGCGTTGGCGTCGCGCTTCATGCGCGAGGCGCCCCGCCCGGCGTGATTGGCGCGACCTGATTGGGCCTGGGTGGATTGCACAGGCGAAACGAAAAGCCCCGCTGATGGCGTTCCATCAGCGGGGCTTTTTTGCGGGATCGCGGCGCGGTCCGGTTACTTGATGCGGATGCGGTCGGTGAAGGAGTTCACCTCTTGCTTCAGCACCGCCGTTTGATCGGTCAGCATGCCGGAGCTGCCCAGCAGGGTTTCCGCCGAGGATCCGGCGTCGGTCGCCTTGTGCAGGACATGGGTGATGGTGCTCGCCACCTCGGTGGTGCCTAAGGCCGCCTGACGCAGATTCTCGGAGATTTCCTGCGTCGCTTCAAACTGGTGCTGCACCGCCGAAGAGATGCTGATGGCGATGCCGTCCATCCGGTTGATGGTTTCGCCGATGCGGCGGATGGCGTCCACCGCGTTTTGGGTGGAGGATTGGATGGCGTCCACCTGGACGCTGATTTCGCCGGTGGCGACGGTCGTCTGATTGGCCAGCGCCTTCACCTCCGTGGCGACGACGGCGAAGCCCTTGCCCGCTTCACCGGCGCGCGCGGCCTCGATGGTGGCGTTGAGCGCCAAGAGGTTGGTCTGTTTGGCGATGTTTTCGATCAGGTGGATGACGTCGCCGATGCGGCGCGCGCCTTCGGACAAGGCCGCCACCACGTCGTTGGTCTGCCGGGCCTCGTCCACCGCGTTGCGGGCGATGTCGGTCGATTCCGACGCCTGCGAGCTGATGGCCGCCACGGAACGCGACAACTCCTCGACCGCCGCCGCCACCATCTGCACGTTGGTGCTGGCTTCTTCGGTCGCCGAGGCGCCTTGGGCGGCGAGTTGCAACGTCTGTTCGGCCACCGCCGACACCATCCGGGCGTTGGTCTGCACAATCTCCGATTCGCGGACGACATGCTCCACCACGTCCATGACGGTGCTTTCAAAATTCATCGCCAAGCCGTTCATGGTGTCGCGCTTTTCCATTTCGTTGCGCAGACGGGTGTCTTCCTGTTCGCGCTGCATCCGGTCCATGTTGATGGCGTTTTCTTTGAACACCTGGACCGCGCGGGCCATGTCGCCGATTTCATCGTGATTGCCGGTCGCCGGAATCTCCCTGCCCTTGTCGCCGTTGGCCAAGGCGGCCATGGCGCTGGTCATGCTGCGGATCGGTCGCACGATGGACGCCGCGATCAAGCCGGCGAAGACGACGCCGCCCAAAAGCGCGACCAACGGCGTGATGACGGCCTGGCGTCCGCTGGCGTCGATCGACACCAAAGCGCGCTCTTGCGTCTTCTTCTGCAAATCCGAGAAGGAGGTGACGATGCTGCGCACGCCGGAGATCAACTGCTCCAGGATCAGGCGGATCTTGCTTTGGGTGTCCAGCAGCTTCAGGGTGCCGCCGACGGCGGTTTCCAACCCCTTGGAAAAGGCGGCGACCTGCGGCTCCATCGCCGTCAGGAAACGCTGAAGACGACGGTTGGCGGCGCTCTTCGTCTTGGTGTCGGCGACCGCCTCGCCCAGACGCGCCAGTTCGTTTTTGGCGGCGGCGGCGTCGTTGGGATCGAAGGTGGTGAAATAGCGGGCCGCCGACATCCGGGTGCCCTGCAACGCCTGCTGAAGCCGGACCGTCGCCTGCGACAGTTCCGCGTCGGTCGAGGATTGGGCCGCGTCAACGATGGCCATGGCGGTGGTGTTCAACTGCGCGCCAACCAAAAAGGTTTGGCCGACGCCTTCGCGCCGCTGCACCACCGCGTTGACCACGTCGTCAAAAGCGGCGCGGTACTGAACGGCGACGTTGGCGACGGCGGCCATTTTTTGCTCGTCGACCGGCGAATTCGTCTGTGTCTTCAGATTGGCCAGCGACGCCTCAAACTCTTCGACCTCCTTGCGGGCGCTGGCGAGGTCAAGCTCGGTTTGCGACGCGATGTAGGTCAGGACCGCCCGGTCCATCCGCTCGCTCTTGTCGGCCAAATGAGAGGTCGTCAGCGCGTCCTGGCCGGTGTCCATCACATGATCCAGCTCCTCGCCAATGGAGCGGACGCTGCCGACATATTGAACGCCCAGGAACACGATCAAACAGATCATGGCCAGAAAGCCGATGAATATCCTGTGCGAAATCTTCAGGCGCGACGTCAGTCTGCTTTTTCCGCTAAGGGCATTCATGGTGTTTGTCCTGTGTCTTGCGCGCTGTGCAGGAGCGTGAATTTAAAACGGCGAGGGGGAGGAGCGCTTCGGCTGGGTGTTCCCGTGCGAAAAGCATCCCCCCCTTCTGAAAGCCGCGACTGGAGACCGTGCCCAGGCGACGGCCTTACTTGGTGTTCTTGATCGCCATGATCTGGTCCATCGGATAGACCTTGCTCATTTCGGCGTAGAACGGAGCCAACGCCTTTTCAAAGGCGGCGCGGTCGAACTCCGCCGTCGGCGTGATGGTGATGCCCGACGCCTTCAGCGCCTCCAGGCCCTTGGCGTCGCGGGCGCGCACGAACTCGCGCGACGCCTTGCCGCCCAGCTTGGCCGCCTCCTGAAGCGCCTTCTGGTCTTCGGGCGACATGTCGCCCATACGGTCGGCGTTGATGAGGATCACCGCCGGGGCGTAGGTGTGGTAGCTGAGCGTGATCTGGCTTTGCACCTCGTTCAGCTTGGAGCCGACGATGGTGGTGATCGGGTTTTCCTGCCCTTCGGCCTGCCCGTTCTTCAGCGCCGGATAGACCTGCGCGAAGGGAAGGGTGAAGGGCTTGGAGCCAAGCGACTCGAACGCCTTCTTGTAGATCTCGCTTTCGGCGATGCGGATCTTCATGCCGGCGATGTCGGCGGGGGTCTTCACCGGGCGCAGCGAGTTGGTCAACTGGCGGAAGCCGTTTTCGCCCCAAGCCAAGCCAACGACGCCCTGCGCCTTGAAGCTGTCCAGCAAGCTGTTGCCGATGGGACCGTCCAGCACCGAGTCGACGTGCGCCTCGTCACGGAACAGCAACATCAGATCAAGAATGCCCAGCGTCGGGTTGAACTGCCCAAGCGCGCCGCCCGAAGACGACATCACCATGTCGATGGTGCCAAGCTTCACCCCATCCAGCATCGCCTTGCCGTCGCCCAACGCGCTGGCCGGGTATTCTTCGATGCTGTAGCGCCCCGCCGTCCGCTTTTGCAGCTCCTGGTCCATGACCCGAACCGCTTCGCTGAACTGGGAGCCTTTCGGGAGAACGTGGCCGATCTTAAGTTTCTCCGCCGCTTCAGCCCCAACCGCAGCCAGAGCGAGACACACGGAAACCGTCACGCCAAAAATCGTGTTCACTGGATCCCCCATTGCCAACATGCAGTAATCAAAGAGCGCAGTTGTACGTCTTTTAGCAGAAAATCTATCGCACACGCAACACAGCTTCTCCGCCGCGCCCGTTTCGGGCGATTTGAAGCCGGAGGGCGACCCATCGGATAATACACGTTTGGAATGGCGATGAGGCAATTTTATTGAAAAACTATAACAACACCATTCGGCATGGTTGTTTGCGCGCGCCGTCCATGCGCACTCTCTTGTATTTGATGGCTGCAATGCTGTTGAAACATCCGCCTGACGTGCGACGCACCGTCACAGGGGCGGCGGTCGATAAACTCGCTTAGGTTGTACTTCCCGGCGCCGTCGTTCCGCCGATTTGGAGCGGCGCAAATCCGTTACCGGCAACGCTTTTCAACCGCCCTGCCCGGTTCGCTCACAGGGTTTTGGCTTCGTTCAGAATGCGCCGCCGCAACCAGGTGTGGGAGGGAGAGCCGGTGTTGCGCCGGTGCCAGCCCATCGACACTTCAAAATCCTCCGACGGGAACGGCAGCGGGCTGATCGCCAACCCGACGGTCTTCGCGCAGAATTGAGCCGTCCGCGTCGGCAAGGTGGTTATCATCGCCGTCTGCGTCAGCATCATCGGAATGGCGAGGAATTGCGTGGTTGACGCCGCGACCCGCCGCCGGGCGCCCAGCGCGTGCAGGTCATCGTCGATGAAGCTGCTGAATCCACCGCGCAAGGCCGGCATCAGGTGGGGGTGGCGGGTGTAGTCCTCCAGGCTGATCGGCACGGTCAGCGGAAGCAAATCCGGGTTGAACAGGCAGGCGTGGTTTTCCAGATACAAAAACTCCCGGTCGTGCCAGCGCCGGACTTCGGGCAAATAGCCGATCACCAGATCAATGGTTCCATCGTCCAACCCGTTCAGCATCGCTTCGGGATCCAGGCTGCGCAGAGCGATGGAGACCCGCGATTCCTCCCGCCCTTCCGTGCTGATGTCGCGCAGCAACCCGGTCAGCAGAACGGCCTGCACGGCGTCCGACGTGCAGATGGTGAAGCTGCGGTCTTCCAGCAGCGGATCGAAGCCCTCCTCGACCGACAGCGCCCGCGCCGCGCCCAACAGCAACTCGCGCAACGGCTCGGCCAAACGCTGGGCGCGCGGCGTCGGTTCCATCCGCCCGCCGGTTCGCACGAACAACGGATCGCCGACCAGCGCGCGCAAGCGGTTCAGCGCGTGGCTGACCGCCGATTGGCTGACGCCCAGCGCTTCGGCGGCCCGCGACACGCTGCGGGCTTCCAGAAGGGCGTCGAACACCTTGATGAGGTTGAGGTCGAGGGCGGGGCTATGAATGCTCTTCATGTCGATATGAACCTGCGCTGGATTGTTCATGGTGCCTGCGGCGGCGTAACCTGTCCATCCATCCGTTCATCAACCTTGTCCCGCAACCGACCGTCCGCCAACACAGCCGCCGCGCCAGCGACGCGCGGCCAAGACGGGGATGGCGGTTGGCGGCGATCGCTCCATCCAGTGCCCAGGCCTGAAACGGGCGGGCGGAACCGAACCGGGTTCCTCATTTGACAGAGAGGCTTTGAGACCATGATTCGCATCACCGTCAATGGGCAAGAACGGCAGGTCGATGTCCCCGACGACATGCCCTTGCTGTGGGTCTTGCGCGACGAATTGAACATGACCGGAACCAAGTTCGGCTGCGGCGTCGCCCAATGCGGCGCCTGCACCGTCCATGTGGACGGCGCGCCGACGCGGGCCTGCCAGACGCCGATTGGCTCGCTGGCGGCCAACGCCAAAGTGACGACGATCGAAGGCGCCTCCGGCAAGGTGGCGGAGGCGGTGCGCGCGGCCTGGCAGAAGCTGGACGTCGTCCAGTGCGGCTATTGCCAGTCGGGCCAGATCATGAGCGCCATCGCGCTGGTCGCCGCCAACACCAACCCAACCGACGCCGACATCGACGCGGCGATGGACGGCAACGTCTGCCGCTGCGCCACCTATGGGCGCATCCGCGCGGCGATCAAAGACGCCGCCCAGAGCGTGAGGGCCTGATCCATGCTGCATCATCTCATCCGACAGGCCGCCCAGTCCGGCTTTCCGAGCGAGGCCTTTGGCCGGACGCTGGTCCAGGCCGCGCCGTCGCGCCGCAATTTCCTGAAGGCCGCCGGGGCGGGCGGCGCGCTGATCCTGGGCGCGCATCTGCCCCTGCCCGCTCTGGCCGCCAGCGGCGCGCCTCCCGGAATCGTCGGCCCGGCGGATCCGCGCCCGCATCTGTTCGTCATCATCGCGCCCGACAACACCGTCACGGTGCTGGCCAAGCATCTGGACAAGGGGCAGGGCATCGTCACCGGGCTGGCCACCATCGTCGCCGAGGAGTTGGACGCCGATTGGGCGCAGATGCGCGGGGCCTTCGCGCCCGCCGACAGCAAGCTCTACGGCAACCATTTCTTCGGCATCCAGGGCACCGGCGGCTCGACCGCCATCGCCAACAGTTGGGACGAGCTGCGCATGGCCGGGGCCGCCGCCCGCGCCATGCTGGTCGCGACCGCCGCCGCCCGCTGGAACGTGCCGACGGGTGAGGTCACGGTCGCCAAGGGCGTCGTTTCCCACGCCGCCAGCAACCGCCGCTTCACCTTTGGCGAGTTGGCGGAGGACGCGGCCAAGCTGCCGGTTCCGCAGACCGTCGCGCTGAAGGCGGCGAAGGATTACACCCTGATCGGCAAGCCCGGCCTGCACCGGCTGGACCACGCCAGCAAGACCGACGGCAGCGCGATTTTCGCCATGGACATCCGCCGACCGGGGCAGGTGACGGCGGTGCTCGCCCGTTCGCCGCGCTTTGGCGGAACGGTCAAGAGCGTGGACGACGCGGCGGCCCGCGCCGTGCCGGGAGTGATCGACGTGCTGACACTGCCGGTCGGCGTCGCCGTCGTCGCGAAAAACACCTGGACCGCGATCAAGGGCCGCGAGGCGTTGAAGATCGTCTGGGACGACGGCAAGGCCGAAACGCGCGGCACCGACCAGATGCTGGCCGATTACCGCAAGCTGGCGCAGACGCCGGGCGCGGTCGCCGCCGACAAGGGCGACGTCGCCAAGGCCTTCGCCGGAGCGGCGGCGGTGGTCGAGGGCGAGTTCGTCTTCCCCTATCTGGCCCACGCGCCGATGGAGCCGTTGAACGCCACCGTCGCGCTGAATCCCGATGGCGGTTGCACCATCTGGGCCGGGTCGCAGTTCCAGGGCGTCGAACAGATGGTCGTCGCCCATGCGCTGGGCTGCAAACCCGAACAGGTGAAGATCGAAACCCAATGGGCGGGCGGCAGCTTTGGCCGCCGCGCCACCACCAACGCCGACTACATCGCCGAGGCGGCGATCATCGCCAAGGCCTATGGCAAGGCCCCGGTCCATCTGGTGTGGACGCGCGAGGACGACATCAAGGGCGGTCGTTACCGCCCGCTGTTCCTGCACCAGATCAAGGCGGCGGTGGATTCCTCCGGCGCGCTGGTCGCGTGGCGGCAGCGGATCGTCGGCCAGAGCTTCATGGCCGGGACGCCGTTTGAAAAAATGATGGTCAAGAACGGGGTGGACGCGACCTCGGTCGAAGGCGCGTCGGACATGGCCTACGCCGTGCCGAATCTAGCGGTCGATCTGCACAGCCCGGCCTCGCCGGTGACGACCCTGTGGTGGCGCTCGGTCGGCCACACCCACACGGCCTACGCCAAGGAGGTGATGATCGACCAGTTGGCCAAGGCGGCGGGCAAGGATCCGCTGGCCTTCCGGTTGGCGATGCTGAAGGACCATCCGCGCATGGCCAACGTCCTGAAACTGGCGGCGGAGAAGGCCGGGTGGGACAAGCCGCTGCCCAAGGGCAAAGGGCGCGGCGTCGCGGTGCATGAAAGCTTCAACACCTTCGTCGCCCATGTCGCCGAGGTGACGGTCAGCGACAAGGGCCACGTTACGGTGGACCGCGTCGTCGTCGCCGTCGATTGCGGGCAGGTCGTCAACCCCGACGTCGTCGTCGCCCAGATGGAGGGGGCCACCGGCTGGGGCGTCGGCCACGCGCTGCGCGGCGAAATCACCCTGACCGACGGTCTGGTCGATCAAAGCAACTTCGACGGCTTCCTGCCCTTGCGGATGTCCGACATGCCGAAGGTGGAGGTGCACATCGTCGACTCCCACGAACGCCCGACCGGGGCGGGCGAACCGGGCGTCCCGACGTCGGCCCCCGCCGTCGCCAACGCCGTCTTCGCGGTGACGGGCAAGCCGGTGCAGACCCTGCCCTTCAGCCGGGGCGGCATGGTGTGACGCCGCTTACGATGTAAGGCCGACAGGGCGCTCATCCACATCGGGTGAGCGCCCTTTTTCTTGCCCGCAGGTCGCCCTGTTTACGGCGCGTCGTGAAAGATGATTCCAGTGGTGAAGCGTTCCCCCGCCAGCAGGCGGCTGACGCCGTGGCGGTGGGTGACGCGCAAGGTTCCACGCGCGCCCTGGGCGGGGCGGTGGCTGACGGCGAAAATCACCGCCCAGCCTTGGCGCAGAGGAACCACCTCGGCGCGGGATTGCTGACGCGGGCGCTGTTCGGTCAGCACGAAATCGCCGCCCTGGAAGTCCCGGCCCGGTTCGGACAGCAGGATGGCGGCCTGAAGCGGAAACACCGTCTCGCCATACAGATCCTGATGCAGGCAATTGTAATCGCCGGGGCGGTAGCGCAGCAGCAGCGGGGTGGGGCGGGTCTGCCCGGCGGCCCGGCAGCGCTCCAGAAAGGCGGCGTGGTCGGCGGGGTAGCGGGTGGCGCTGCCCAGCCGTTCGGCCCAGCGGTTGGCGATGGGGGCGAGCCGTTCGTACAGCGCGCCGCGCAACCCGGCGATGGGGGCGGGCAGGGGATAGGCGAAATATTTGTATTCGCCCTTGCCGAAGCCATGGCGGGCCATCACCACCCGGCTGCGGAAGGGGGCGTCTTGCGGGTACAGCGCCGTCAGGGCGGCGCAGTCGTCGGCGGTCAGCAGCGGCCCAACCAGCGCGTTGCCCGCCGCGTTCAAATCGGCTTCGATCCGATCCCAATCCAGGGCGTCGGCGCGCGCGGTCCAGGACTCGGGTTCATCACAACGGGGTGGGGCAGGGACCAGAGCGGCGAGCGGCATGACGGGCGATCCATCCAGCGGGTGGGGCGGCGCCCGCCGCCCCTTCACGCCGTGACTGTGGCGTCGCCCGCCGGATCGAACATCCCGGCTCTTGCGGTTGAATTCCCGTGCCGCGTCAGCGAGCGACCGGCGTCGGCGCGTTCAGCGCGTTGCGCTTCTTCACCGCTTCGTAGACGGACGGGAAGGCCGGGCGGTTGACGTAGCGGCCCGCCCCGCGCACCGCGCGGCTTTCGCCCAGCGCGTGGACGATCTTGCCCTGGCTCAGCGTGTAGGCCGGGGTTCCCGTCACCGTCATGCCTTCAAAGATGTTCAAGCCGACCTTTTGCATCTGGGTCTTGGCCGAGATGGTTTTGGTCGCCGCCGGATCCCACACCACCAGATCGGCGTCGGCCCCGACGCTGACCGATCCCTTGCGCGGGTACAAGTTGAAGATCTTCGCCGCGTTGGCGGAGGTGATGGCGACGAACTCGTTCATCGTCAGACGACCGGTGTTGACGCCGTGCGTCCACAGGGCGGTCATGCGGTCCTCAATCCCCGCCGTGCCGTTCGGGATCTTGGTGAAGTCGTTGCGGCCCATCGCCTTTTGCTCGGCGCAGAAACAGCAGTGATCGGTCGCGGTGGTGTGGAGATGCCCCGCCTGCAAGCCGCGCCACAGCGCGTCCTGATGCTCCTTGGAACGGAAGGGCGGACTCATGACGTGACCGGCGGCAAAATCCCAGTCGGGGTTGCGGTACACGCTGTCGTCGATCAGCAGATGCCCGGCCAGAACCTCGCCAAACACCCGTTGGCCGCCGTCCTGGCCGCGCGTGATCGCCTCCAGCGCCTCTTTCGCCGAGACATGGACGATGTAGACCGGCACGCCGAACACCTTGGCGACCTGGATGGCGCGGTTGGCGGCCTCGCCCTCCACCTCCGGCGGGCGGGACAGCGGGTGGGCTTCCGGGCCGGTCAGGCCCTGGGCCAGCAGCTTTTTCTGAAGCTGGAACACCAGTTCGCCATTTTCGGCGTGGACGGTCGGGATGGCCCCCAGTTCCAGACAGCGCTGGAAGCTGTTCACCAGAACCTCGTCGTCGGCCATGATGGCGTTCTTGTAGGCCATGAAATGCTTGAAGCTGTTCACCCCATGGTCGGCGACCAGCGTTCCCATGTCGGCGCGCACCGTCTCGTCCCACCAGGTGACGGCGACGTGAAAGCTGTAATCGCCCGCCGCCTTCTCCGCCCAGCCGCGCCAGGTGTGATAGGCCTCCATCAGGCTTTGTTTCGGGTTGGGAATGACAAAATCGATGATCGTCGTCGTACCGCCCGCGAAACCGGCGGCGGTCCCGCTGAAGAAATCCTCCGTCGTCACCGTGCCCATGAAGGGCAGCTCCATGTGGGTGTGCGGGTCGATGCCGCCGGGCATGACGTAGCAGCCGCCCGCCTCCACGACTTCGGTTCCGGCGGGAACGTCCAGGGCGTCGCCGACGGCCTTGATGAGGCCGTCCTCGCAATAGACATCGGCGCGTTGCGTCTGCTCGGCTGTGACGACGGTTCCACCACGAATGACGATACCCATGGAAGGCGCTCCCTTATGCGTTGGTGGGGAATGGGGTCGGGGATGGGGTGGGGGAAGGGGTGGGGGAAGGTGCCGGTTCCGGCAGACCGGCGGCGCGCAGGATCATCCGCAGCACCTCGGCGGTGATCTGGGCGAAATCCTGGCGGGTCAGGGTGCGGCGGCCCAGAACCTTGCGGACCTGAACGTCGAAATCGGCGTAATGCTGGGTGACGGCCCAGATCATGAACAGGAATTGGCGGGCGTCCACCGGGGCCATGCGGCCTTCGGCGACCCAGCCGTCGATGACGGCGGCCTTGGCGTCGACCAGACGGCGCAGATCGTCGGACAGGAAGCGTTCGATCTGCGCCCCGCCATGCAGGATCTCGTTGGCGAACACCTTGGACGCCTGCGCGCGGGTGCGCGAGGCCTCCATCTTGGTGGTGATGTAGGCGGTCAGCGCCGCAGCCGGATCGGCGTCCGGCGTCAGCGCGTCGATGGGGGCGAGCCAAAGCCGCAGGATGTTGTCCAGCACCGCGCGGTACAGATCCTCTTTGGTGCCGAAGTAGTAATGCAGATTGGCCTTGGGCAGCCCGGCCTTGTCGGCGATGTCGGCCATGGTCGCCCCGGCGCACCCGGCTTCGGCGAACACGGCCTCCGCCGCCTTGAGAATGCGTTCGACATTCTCGCGGCGGATGCGCCCTTGCGGGGCGGCGGCGTCGGGGGAAACCGGGTCTGTCTTCAGCGTCATCGCCAACCTTCGTCCATCATCCTTGAAGCCCCTCTCCCCCGTGGGGGAAAGGGGCGCAGAGAGAGGGACTGTATCACGCCGCCGCCGGGGATCGCTCGGCGTTTGCCCGTTCCAGCACGGCGTGCAGCAGAACCTCGCAGCCCGCCGTCGCCCATTCGACGGTGGTCTCCTCGATCTCGTTGTGGCTGATGCCGTCGATGCAGGGGATGAAGACCATGCCGGTCGGCGCGACCTTCGACAGATAACAGGCGTCGTGACCGGCGCCGGAAATGATGTCGCGGAAGGAATAGCCGGTGCGTTCCACCCCGTTGCGCACCGCCGTCACGCAATCGGCGTCGAACTGGATGGGGGCGTAGTACCAGATTTGCTTGAAGTCGCTGTCCAGCCCGATGCCGCTGGCGATCTCCGCCACGGCGGTGCGCAGTTCGGCGTCCATCGCGGCGAGGATCTCATCCTTCGGGTGGCGGAAATCGACGGTGAAGAAGACCCGGCCCGGAATGACGTTGCGCGAGTTCGGGTGAATCTGCATCAGCCCGACGGTGGCGCAGGCCGCCGGGCCGTATTTCAGGCCGATGCGGTTCACCGCGTCCACCACCCGCGCCGCGCCCAGCAGCGCGTCCTTGCGCCGGGTCATCGGCGTCGGTCCGGCGTGGGCCTCCTGCCCGGTGAAGGTGATTTCGTACCAGCGTTGGCCCTGGCAATCGGTGACGACGCCGATGGTCTTGCCCTCGGCCTCCAGGATCGGGCCTTGTTCGATGTGGGCCTCGAAATAGGCGCCGACCTTGCGCCCGCCGACCTCCTGGTCCCCGGCGTAACCGATGCGGGCCAGTTCCTCGCCCATCGTCTTGCCGTCCAGATCGGCGCGCGACAGGCCATAATCCAGATCGAACACCCCGGCGAAGACGCCGGACGCCACCATGGCCGGGGCGAAGCGCGAGCCTTCCTCGTTCGTCCACACCGCCACCTCGACCGGGGCCTCGGTGACGTAGCCCATGTCGTTCAGGCTGCGCACCACCTCCAGCCCGGCCAGCACGCCATAGACGCCGTCATATTTGCCGCCGGTCGGTTGGCTGTCCAGATGGCTGCCCATGATGATGGGGGGCAGGCTGTCGTCGCGACCGGCCCGGCGGGCGAAGATGTTGCCCATCTTGTCCACGCTGATGGTGCAGCCCGCCTCTTCGCACCAGCGCGCGAACAGGTCGCGGCTCTGCTTGTCCAGGTCGGTCAGGGCCAGTCGGCAGACGCCGCCCTTGGGCGTCGCGCCGATCTGCGCCATGTCCATCAGGCTTTGCCACAGGCGCGAGCCGTTCACGGCGACATTCTGCGGGTAAGACATCGTTGCTCTCTCCCAGATACGAAAGGCCGACCGTGGCCGGTGCTGGATCATCGTCATCCCCGCGCAGGCGGGGATCCAGAGTTTCCCATACGAATCTTAAGGCCAAGCCTGGATCCCCGCCTGCGCGGGGATGACGGAACACAAAGGAACCTTCCAGCTTGGATCATCGACCGGGCTTATTCGGCGGCGGCGCGCATCGGGTTGCGGGGGTCTTCGGGCCAGGTCATGTAGGGCAAGCCGTTCTCCTCCGGCTGCATGGTGATGCAATCGGGCACCGGGCAGACGTGGGAGCACAGGTTGCAGCCGACGCACTCCTCGTTCACGACGGTGAAGATCCGGCGGCCCTCCCCTTGGTCGATGCGGATCGCCTGATGCGAGGTGTCCTCGCACACGATGTGACAGCGTCCGCAATCGATGCACAAGGCCGGGTCGATCACCGCCTTGGTCGAGAAGTTCATGTTCAGGTCGTTCCAGTTCACCACGTTGCGAACGGCCCGGCCCGACAGTTGGTCCAAATTGGCGTAACCCTTGTCGTCCATCCAGTTGGACAGGCCGTCGATCATGTCCTCCACGATCTTGAAGCCGAAGGTCATGGCGGCGGTGCAGACCTGCACGTTGGTCGCCCCCAGCGCCAGGAACTCCGCCGCGTCGCGCCAATTGGTGACGCCGCCGATGCCCGACACCGGCAGCCCCGCCGTGTCCGGGTTGCGGGCGATCTCCGCCACCATGTTGAGCGCGATCGGCTTCACCGCCGGGCCGCAATAGCCGCCATGGCTGCCCTTGCCATCGACCACCGGCGTCGGGGCCATGGCGTCGAGATCGACGGCGACGATGGAGTTGACGGTGTTGATGAGCGAGACCGCATCGGCCCCGCCGCGCTTGGCCGCTTCCGCCGACCACAGGATGTTGGTGATGTTGGGCGTCAGCTTGACGATCACCGGCAGGTTGGTGGCGTTCTTGACCCAGCGCGTGACCTGTTCGACCATGTCCGGCACCTGGCCGATGGCCGACCCCATGCCGCGCTCGCACATGCCGTGCGGGCAGCCGAGATTCAGTTCCAGCCCGTCCACCGCGCCCGTGGCGGCGATGCGGCGGGCCAGCCCGGCCCACGCCTCCTCCTCGATCCGGGCCATCAGCGACACGACCATGGCGCGGTCGGGCCAGTCGCGCTTGACCTGGATGATTTCCTGGAGATTGACCTCCAGCGGGCGGTCGGAAATCAGTTCGATGTTGTTCAGCCCGATCAGCTTGCGCTCGTTGTCGAGATGCGCGCCGTAGCGGCTGGACACGTTGACGACGGGCGGATCCTCGCCCAGCGTCTTCCAGACCACGCCGCCCCATCCGGCCTGAAAGGCGCGGACGACGTTGGTCAGCTTGTCGGTGGGCGGGGCGGACGCCAGCCAGAAGGGATTCGGCGAGCGGATGCCGGCGATGGTGCTGCGCAGATCGGCCATGGTTCGGCTCCCGTCTCAGGCGGTCAGGTGGCGGTGGATGGCCAGGGCGGCGCGCTTGCCGTCCTGCACGGACTGAACGGTCAGATCCTCGCCGCTGGCGACGCAATCGCCCCCGGCATAGACCTTATCCAGGCTGGCGCGGTGGTCGTCGTCGATGACGATCTTGCCGCCCGCGATGGTCAACCCGTCCAGCGCCTCGCGCGCCAGGGTCTGGCCCACCGCCTTCAGAACCATGTCGGCGGGCAGGCTGTAGCGCTCGCCGGTGGGAACGAGTTTGCCGTCCTCCAGCCGGGTGCGCTCCAGGGTGATTCCCTGCTCGTCGATGGCGACCGGGGCGGCGAAGGTCTTCAGCACCACGCCGTTGGTCTGCGCCAACTCCTGCTCCCACGCCGTGGCCCCCATCTGGCCACGCCCGCGCCGGTAGACCAAGGTCACATCCTCCGCCCCCAGGCGCTTGGCCTGGATGGCGGCGTCCACGGCGGTGTTGCCGCCGCCGATGACCACGACGCTGCGGCCCACGGCCACCGGGGCGTCCGGGGTCGCCTGCCGCACCCGTTCGATGAAGGCGGTGGCGTTCTCCACGCCCGCGCGGTCCTCGCCGGGGATGTTCAGGCGGTTGTTGCCGCCCAAGCCGACGCCGAGGAACACCGCGTCAAACTCGGCCCGCAGCGTGTCGAGCGACAGGTCGGCGCCCAGACGGCGGCCATGCTCCACCGTGATTCCGCCGACCTCCAGGATGAAGGCGACCTCGCGCTGGGCGAAATCATCGGCCATCTTGTAGGGGGCGAGTCCGTATTCGTTCAGGCCGCCGGATTTCGGTTTGGCCTCATACACCGTCACCTCATGGCCCAGCGTGGCGAGCCGGTGGGCGCAGGACAGACCGGCGGGACCGGCCCCGACCACAGCGACGCGCTTGCCGGTGCTGGCGGCGCGGACGAAGGGGTGGGGGCCTTTGCGGGCGAACAAAGCATCGGTGGCGTGGCGCTGCAACCGACCGATGGCGACCGGGCGTTCCTCGGCGGTGTTGCGGACGCAGGCCTGTTCGCACAGGGTTTCCGTCGGGCAGACGCGGGCGCAGGTCCCGCCCATGATGTTGTCCGACAGAATCGTGGTCGCCGCGCCCTTCAGATTGCCGGTGGCGATGGAGCGGATGAAGGACGGGATGTCGATCCCGGTCGGGCAGGCCCGCACACAGGCGGCGTCGTAACAGAACAGGCAGCGGTTGGATTCGGCAAGCGCCTGCACCGCCGTGAGGGGCGGCGTGAGATCGGCGTAGGGCGAAGCCGGAATGTCAGCGTTCAGGGTCATGGCGGATGGCTTCCCTTTGGTCGCTAAGCGGCGTGGCTTCCCGTTCATCAGCAACCGCCGTGCCAAGCGAACGCAAGGGCTGGAGGGTGGCGGAAAAGCTGACTGTACGGTCAAGAACTGACGCCTTGGACAATCATGGCAGCGCTTCAAATTGCACGCAATACGGACTTTCTGCGCCTGTTTGGTGGGCGTCGCCGTCCAAACACGGCGAAATGCTCGCTGTGCGCCGCGTCAAATCCAGCCATATCAAGGGATTGGCCGTCGCCGCTCCTGCCTGATTTGGCGGCAGTGGGGTGTAAAAAAGCATGATTGTTGCGGGGAAACCGGGCGTGCGAGGGATAGGATAGGGGCGATCTGGACAAAAGAAGCGGTTGGCTTGGGGCGATCCGGCTGCTATGCCGCGATCATCCGCAAGTTGGCATCGCGGGCATGGCAGACAGTAGGATTCAGGGGCGCATGACCGACCTTCACGGAGCTTCTTTGCCGGATCCACGCCGCCACGGCGGGGCGTCCTCGCCGTTGGACAAACGGCCCGTTGTGTTTTTGGTCAATGAGCTTGGCAGCGGTTTCGGCCATATTCGCCGCCTGCTGACGGTCGCCGAACGGCTGGCCGCTGAAACCCGCCCGATCCTGTTCGTGCCGAATCCAGGGGCGCCGCCGCTGGCGGGCTGCCCCTTTCCCTGCCTGACGATTCCCCCGCAACCCGCCCGTCGTCCGCCGCCCGCCCTGTTTGGATTGGCCGATGTGCTGACGCTGGTCGGCTACACCGAGCCAGCGGCCATCGAGGCGCTGTTGGCTGGTTGGGACGAGCGGATGGAGCGCTGGCGCCCGGCTCTGTTCATTGGCGACAGCGCGCCCTCCGCGCGCCTCGCCAGTCTTGGCCGCGTTCCTTTTGTGGCGATCGGCGACGGCTATGTGCTTCCTCCCGCCCATCTGCCGTTGCCGCGCCGCGCGGGAAGCGCGCCGTTGGAGGATGACGCGGCGGTTCTCGCCCGCTATGCCGATGTTCAGGCGCGGCGCGGCCATCGGGCGCCGCCGAATCTCACCGCTTTGTGGTGCGGAACCCGTGACGTGGTCTGCACCTATCCGATGTTGGATCCCTACCAGGCGCACCGGCAGGCGGCGGCTTCAGGCCCGCTGACGCCGCCGCCGCCGCCCTTGCCGCCCGCCAGCCATCCGGCGCTGTTCGCGTATCTCGCGCCTACGCCCAAGGGGGAGGCGGCCTTTGCCGCGCTTGCCCGGCTTGACCTGCCGACCCGCGTCTATGTGCGGGATGCGGCGTGGGCGGCGCCGTCCGGCGCGGATCATCTGACTGTGCTGACCGAGCCGGGCGACTTGCGGGCTGAAATGGCCGCAGCCTCCCTCATCGTCCATCATGGCGGCAATGGGACGACGGAAACGGTCCTCGCCCTTGGCCGCCCGCAACTGTTGCTGCCCAATCATCTGGAGCAGGCCTTGACGGCGGACCGTCTGCGGCGCTGCGGCGTGGGGGCCGTGCCTTGGGCGTGGGAGGATCCGGCGGCGCTCGCCCAGGCGATGACGGCGGCGGCGGTCAGCGAACCGCTCGCTCAGGCGGCGCAGAGTATGGCCCGTTCCCTTCCGCTGATGGAACCGGCGGTGGAGGTCATCCGGCGCAAGGCGCTGGCCCTCATCCAGGTGGGCGCCGCCGCCTAAGCCAGCATTTTTACAGGCTGGCCTGCACGGCGGGCGGCGTCAGCGACGCCTTCAGCGTGGCGCCCAGCCGCCGGAAGGTTTCCTTTCGCCCGGAGGTCCGCCGCCAAACCAGGGCGATCCGGCGGAAAGGCCGTTCGCCGTCCAGCGGGCGCACCACCAGATTGAGGCCGCGCAGGATGCCCGACTCGACCGCCATTTGCGGCAACAGAGTCACCCCCAGCCCGTTGGCGACCATCTGCACCAGCGTGTGCAGGCTGGTGCCCTGGAACACCGTGTTGCGCGGGGCGCTGTCCAGCGCGCAGGCGGCCAGCGCGTGATCGCGCAGGCAATGCCCGTCTTCCAGCAGCAACAGATCCTCCATCGCCACGTCGATCGGATGCGCGGTGGCCGAGGCGCACAGACGATGTTCGGGCAGGCAGACGAAGGAGAAATGATCCTCGGCGATGTCCAGCGTCTCAATGTCGCCCATCGGGTAGGGCAGGGCGAGCAGGGCGGCGTCCAACTCCCCGCTGTTCAGCCGGTCGAGCAGGCGGGCGGTCTGATCCTCGCGCAGATAGAGTTTCAGATTGGGGAAGCTCGTCCGCAGATCGGGCATGACGCGGGGAATCAGAAAGGGGCCGATGGTGGGAATCACCCCCAGATGCAGCGGCCCGGCCATCGGATCGGCGGCGGCGCGGGTGATGTCCACCAGATCCTCCGCGTCTTTCAGCAGGCTGCGCGCCCGCTCGGCGATTTCGCGGCCAAGGGGCGTCGGCATCACCGTCCGCCGCGTGCGTTCCAGCAGCGGCGTGCCGAGCAGATCCTCAAGCTCCTGAATTCCGGCGCTCAAGGTGGATTGGCTGACCAGACAGGCGTCCGCCGCCTGCCCGAAATGGCATCGGTCAACCACGGCAACGAGATAGCGGAGCTGGCGCAGCGTCGGCAGGGGTTTCATGGGGGAATGATTGATCGTTTTTTCCGATCAATGCAATCGGTATTTTGTGTTTCTCTTGGTCAGCGATTTCCCCTATTCCTCTCCTGGTCAAGCAACCCTGGGGGAGACGCCGCACCGATCCAGACGAGCCGCCAAGACCGCCCGCCGCCACATCCGTTGAAACAGCGCGGATCGCCACGCGGGCGCCAACCGGGGCCGGGACTGCGCCGCTTCCCCATCCACAGTCATCCTTCGGAGAGTTCTATGTCTTTGATTAACACCGCGATTAAGCCCTTCAAGGCGACCGCCTTCAAGAACGGCAAGTTCATCGACGTCAGCGACGCCGACCTGAAGGGCAAATGGTCGGTCGTGTTCTTCTACCCCGCCGATTTCACCTTTGTTTGCCCGACCGAGCTTGAAGATCTGGCGAACAACTACGCCGCCTTCCAGAAGCTGGGCGTCGAGATCTACGCCGTGTCGACCGACACGCATTTCTCGCACAAGGCGTGGCACGACACCTCGCCCGCCATCGGCAAGATCGAATACACCATGGTCGGCGACCCGACCGGCACGATCACCCGCAACTTCGAGGTCATGATCGAAGAAGCCGGTCTGGCCGATCGCGGCACCTTCGTCGTCGATCCCCAGGGCGTCATCCAGATCGTTGAAGTCACCGCCGGCGGCATCGGTCGCGACGCGCTGGAACTGCTGCGCAAGGTCAAGGCCGCCCAGTATGTCGCCTCGCACCCCGGCGAAGTCTGCCCGGCCAAGTGGCAGGAAGGCGAGAAGACTCTCGCCCCGTCGCTCGACCTGGTCGGCAAGATCTAAGTTCGCCTAAAGGGCGGGCGTCGCCGGTTCCGAGCAACACCGGAACCGGCGACGCTCCCCTCTTAAAAAATGCCGGGCCTTGCGCCCCGCGCGCTTTTAAAACTTTTAAAATCCTCCCCTGCCGGACCACCACCGACGCGCACTCGGTTCGTTCCGACGCCTTCACATTCGGGAACAATCGCCATGCTGGACGCCACTCTCAAAGGCCAACTGAAGGGCTATCTTGAGCGGATCACGCAGCCCGTCGAACTGGTCGCGTCGCTCGACGGCTCGCCGAAATCCCAGGAAATGCTGGGTCTGCTGGAGGACATCGCGTCCCTGTCGGACAAGATCACGCTGGTGCGCCGCGACGACGCGCGCACGCCCTCCTTCGCCATCGCCCGTGTTGGAACCGACGTCGCCGTGCGGTTCGCCGGTCTGCCGATGGGCCATGAATTCAACTCGCTGGTGCTCGCCCTGTTGCAGGTCGGCGGCCACCCGTCCAAGGAATCCGCCGAATTGATCGAGCGGGTCAAGGATCTGGACGGCGATTACCAGTTCGAGACCTATTTCTCGCTGTCCTGCCAGAACTGCCCCGACGTCGTGCAGGCGCTCAATCTGATGAGCGTGCTCAACCCCCGGATCAAGCATGTCGCCATCGACGGCGCGCTGTTCCAGGCGGAGGTTGAGAGCCGCCAGATCATGGCCGTTCCGGCGATCTATCTGAACGGCGAGCCGTTCGGCCAGGGCCGCATGGGGCTGGAGCAGATCGTCGCCAAGCTCGACACCGGCGCGGCGGCCCGCGCCGCCGAAACGATCAAGGCCAAGGACGCCTTTGACGTTCTGGTGATCGGCGGCGGCCCGGCGGGCGCGGCGTCGGCGGTTTACGCCGCCCGCAAGGGCATCCGCACCGGCGTCGCGGCGGAACGCTTCGGCGGTCAGGTGCTCGACACCATGGCGATTGAAAACTTCATCTCGGTCTCGCACACCGAAGGGCCGAAGCTGGCCGCCGCCCTGGAGCAGCACGTCAAAGAGTATGACGTGGACATCATGAACCTGCAAACCGCCGAAGCGCTGATCCCGGCGGCGGTCCCCGGCGGCTTGATCGAAATCCGGCTGGCCAGCGGCGCCGCGCTGAAATCCCGCACGGTGATCCTGTCCACCGGCGCCCGCTGGCGCTCGATGAACGTGCCGGGCGAGGCGGAGTACCGCAACAAGGGGGTGGCCTACTGCCCGCACTGCGACGGCCCGCTGTTCAAGGGCAAGCGGGTGGCGGTGATCGGCGGCGGCAATTCCGGCGTCGAGGCGGCCATCGACCTCGCCGGTCTGGTGGCGCACGTCACCTTGATCGAGTTCGACAGCCAGTTGCGCGCCGACGCGGTGCTTCAGCGCAAGCTGAACAGCCTGCCCAACGTCACCATCGTCACCTCCGGCCAAACCACCGAGGTGCATGGCGACGGGGCCAAGGTGACGGGCCTGTCCTACAAGGACCGCAACAGCGGCGATCTGCGCCGGGTCGATCTGGAGGGGATCTTCGTGCAGATCGGTCTGGTGCCGAACACCGAATGGCTGAAGGGCGCGGTCGCCCTGTCGCCGCGCGGCGAGATTGAGGTGGACGCCCGTGGCCAGACCTCCGTCCCCGGCGTGTTCGCCGCTGGCGACGCGACGACGACGCCGTTCAAGCAGATCATCATCGCCATGGGCGAGGGCGCGAAAGCGGCGCTGTCAGCCTTCGATTTCCTCATCCGCACCATCCCGGCGGAGGAGGCCAATCGGCAACTCGCCAGCGTCGCGGCGGAGTGACCGCTGTAAATTTCACGGGCTGAAAAGGGTGATTGCTCCCCCTGCGACACGCGACTCACCAACAGAGGCGCGGCGTCGCAGGGGGATTTTTGCTGCCCGGCAGACCGCGCTCCCGGCTCTCAAGACGCGTCCAAACCGTGAGGCCGTGCAGAAGCTGGGCGTATTTTCGCGCGTTGCCCGAGACGATCTGATCCATGGGATGAAAACCCGTATGGACAGCATTCTATGATTGTCCTACCTTTTGACTCAGCAAAGAAAATAAATATTCGGAAACAATTGTCGCAATTTTGAAATTAGAGGCTTAGCCAAATATCCATCGTTCTGCATACTCAAGTATGTTTTTTTGGGCACCGCTAGTTCAACCTGTCCGTTTGTAATACGGCTTTTGTTGGTGAAAACAGAGGCTCCACTACCAAGAGGCAAGGCTTGACGGAGAGTTTTTGACGGCAACATTCCGTTTGGAATGAAACGAATCTGACCCGAAGCAAACTGGCGGAGAGCGGAATGGAGGATGAGGCTGGCTTCTCGAACGACGCTCAACGGCAATGGATCGAACATGCCCTGCGCAAAAGCGAAGAGCGGTTTCGGCAAGTCGTCGAATCAGCGCCAAACGCCATGGTCATGGTCAATGATCGCGGGTTGATCGAAATGATAAACACCCAAACCGAGCGTGTTTTCGGCTACTCACGCGATGAGTTGTTGGGGCGTCCGGTCGAAATCCTGGTTCCAACCCGATTCAGCGGCCACCATCCGACTCTTCGCGCATCTTTTTTTTCCCAACCGCAATCACGCCCCATGGGGGCCGGGCGGGATCTGTATGGCTTGCGCAAGGATGGCAGTGAGTTTCCCGTTGAAATTGGCCTGAACCCGATCGAAACCGAGGAAGGCACAATGGTGCTGTCGGCGATTGTGGACATTTCCGACCGCAAGCAAAAAGAGGAAAAGATCCAACAGGCGCTGAAAGAAAAAGACATCCTTCTGGCTGAAATTCATCATCGCGTTAAGAACAACTTGCAGATCATCGACAGTTTGCTGGATTTGCAATCGTCACGAATTTATGACGCCCAGGTTCTCAGCATGCTGCGCGACAGCCAAACGCGCATTCGATCCATGGCGCTCATTCACCAAACCCTTTATCAATCCAAAAATTTTGCTCAAGTCGATTTTGCAAATTTTTTGGATTCTCTGGCGCCAACGTTGATTAGTTCTTATGGCGTTGATCCATCCCGCATCGCCTTGTCGATCCACACCTTCGACGTCCATCTGCCGATCAGCGCTGCGATCCCCTGCGGTTTGATTGTCAATGAACTGATTTCCAACGCGATCAAGCATGGGTTTCCCAGTGGCCGGACCGGAGAAATCCACATCAAGCTTGTCAACGAGTCGCCAACCGAGGTGTCGTTGTCGGTCAGCGACGACGGAATAGGCCTGCCCGCCGGTCTTGACGTCAACTCAACAGAAACGCTGGGGTTGCAGTTGGTTGTTCTGTTGACCGAACAGCTTGGCGGCACGCTGTCGATTCAAAACGCCAGCCCAACCTGTTTTTCATTGCGTTTCCCATCCACCAAATAGGCGGGGGCTCACCATGTCGCAGGCTCGGGTGTTGGTGGTCGAGGATGAGCGGATCGTCGCTTTGCACCTTCAGCAGCGCTTGAAAACCCTTGGCTATGAGATCGCCGCCATGGCCGCTTCGGGGGAGCAGGCGCTGGAGCGCGCCCGCAGCGCGCAGCCGGACGTCATCCTGATGGACATCCACATCGAAGGCGCGATGGATGGGATTGAAACCGCCTTGGAGATCCACAAGGAAGCCCACACGCCGGTCATCTATCTGACCGCCTATTCCGAAGCGGCGACGCTGGAGCGCGCGCGCGGCACCAAGCCCTACGGCTATCTCATCAAACCCTTCAGCGAACGGGAATTGCACGCGACCATTCAAATGGCGCTGGAACGCAGCGCCGCCGACACGGCGATCCGCGAAAGCGAGGAACGGTTGCTTCTGGCGCTGGAAGCGGCGGACATGGCGTCGTGGGAGTTGGACGTCTCCACCCGCACCGTGTTGCACGTCGGCAAAGCCCAGCATTTGTTCGGCCATGCGCAGGAGGTGTTTTCCGGGTCGTGGGACCGCTTTCTGGAGCAGGTCCACGAAGATGATCGGGAGTTGGTCAATCAAGCGTTTGAGCGAACGGTGGATGGTCAAGGGCTGGGGGGCATCGAATTCCGCAGCGTCCACCCCGACGGCAGCGTTCATTGGCTGAAGGTGCAGGGCCGGGTCTTTGAAACGGACGTCAACCAAAAAAAGCGGCTGATCGGGGTGATCCAGGACATCACCGCGCGCAGAAACACCGAGGCGCAGTTGCGGCAAGCGGCCACCGTGTTTGAGGCGACGCAGGAAGGCATTCTGATTCTCGACCGGCGGTTCGTCACGCTCGATTCCAACCGTGGCTATTGCGCGATCACCGGCTATGAGCGGGACGACGTGATTGGGCGCCCGTCCCATCTGCTGTCGCCGCCGACCCTCTCCGCCGCCGACTGGGAAGCCGCGCAGAAGGCGTTGGCGACAACCCGGCAATGGCACAGCGAGATCCGGGGCCGCCAGAGCAATGGCGAGGCGCTGCCCGTGTTGGCGAACGTCGCGGCGGTCACTGACCGTTATGGGCAGGTGTCGCATTATGTCGCCCTGTTTTCCGACCTGACGGCGATTCGTCATGCGCAGGACAAATTTCAACATCTGGCGCATTTCGATCCGCTGACGGACCTGCCCAACCGCTTGTTGGCGATGGACCGGCTGGAACACGCGATGCAGACGGCGGCGCGCAACCAGAACAAGGTTGGGCTGTTGTTCGTCGATTTGGATCATTTCAAGCGGATCAACGACACGTTGGGTCACAGCGTCGGCGACGACCTGTTGCGCGCGGTGGCCAAGGCGTTGCGCCTCGCCGTCCGCGCCGAAGACACCGTGGCCCGGTTGGGCGGCGACGAGTTCATGGTGATCGTGGATCGGGTTGACCAGCCCGAAGCGATGGGGGAATTGGCGGATCGCATCATCGCCGCGCTGTCCCATCCGGTCATGCTGTCGGGCATGGAGTTCGCCATTTCCGCCAGCGTCGGCATCAGCCTGTTTCCCGACGACGGCGTCGCGCAAGAGGATTTGATCCGCGCCGCCGACACCGCCATGTACGCGGCCAAGGACGCCGGTCGGAACAGCTTCGCCTTCTACCGCAAAGAGATGACGGAGCGGGCGGCCCTGTACATGGACCATGATCGCGACCTGCGGCGCGGCTTTGAGAAGGATGAATTTCGGCTCCACTACCAGCCGCAAGTCGATCTGGCGACCGGCGCCATCGTCGGGGTGGAGGCGCTGATCCGTTGGCAGCACCCCATCCACGGGCTGCGTGGCCCCGACGACGTGATTCCAATCGCTGAGAAAAGCCGCCTGATCGTCGGCATCGGCGATTGGGTGTTGCGCGAGGCCTGCTGGCAGGCGAAGGCGTGGCGGGACGCCGGTCTGCCGCCGGTGCGGGTGGCGGTCAACGTGTCGGCCAGGCAGATGAATCTTGACCGTTTGCCGCGCGTCGTTCGCCGGATCCTGGAGGACACCGACCTTGCGCCCGATTGGCTGGAAATCGAAATCACCGAAAGCACCCTGCAAAATGACGAAGAATGCATCGCCACGCTGCACGCGTTGAAAGAAATCGGGGTGTCGCTGGCCATTGATGATTTCGGCACCGGCTATTCCTGCATGGGATCCCTGAAATCCCTGCCCATCGACCGCATCAAGATTGACCGCAGCTTCGTTCGGGACATTCCCCATGACCGCAACGACGAGGCGATCACCGAGGCGATCATCGCCATGGCCCATCGGTTGAACCTGATCGTCATCGCCGAAGGCATCGAAACCGAAGATCAGAAAGCCTTCTTGCAAGCGCGCGGCTGCGAAGAAGGGCAGGGCTATCTCTACGCCCGCCCGATGACCGCCGACGCGGTCGCGGCTCTGTTGCGGAATCGGCAAAATTGCGCTGGCTTGTGCGAGAAATCATGAGCGCCGCCGACCTTGATTTCCCCGCCGCCCGCCGGTTCAAACGCCACGTCGTCACAGCGTGACGAGATGGCGGGAACCCGACCCGGAACGGATCAGGTTCGCCACAGGACGACGCAACGACGGCGGCAACCAGCCGAACCATCGTGAAACCGGACGCTACATCATGCCCAGAGCGCGCGGCAGCCACAAGGACAGGATCGGCAGGTAGGTGACGGCGACCAGAAAGGCCAGCATGGTCAACAGCCACGGCCACACCGCCACCGTCAGTTCGGTGATGCCCATTTTGGTGATGCCGCTGGCGACATAGAGGTTCAGGCCGACCGGCGGGTGGCACATGCCGACCTCCATGTTGACCACCATGATGATGCCGAAATGCACCGGGTCGATGCCCAGGCGCAGGGCGACCGGAACCAGGATCGGCGCCATGATGAGGACGATGGAGGACGGCTCCATGAAATTGCCCGCCATCAGCAGCAGGATGTTCGTCACCAGCAGGAAGGCGACGACGCCCAGGCCCTGGCCGGTGATCCAATCGGCGATCGCCTGCGGGATGTTTTCCGAGGTCAGCACGAAGGAGAACAGCACGGCGTTGGTGATGATGTAGAGCAGCATCGCCGACATGCTGGCCGACGACAACAGCACCTTCGGCACGCCCGCCAGCGGCATGTCCTTGTAGACGAACACGGCGATGACGAAGGCGTAGACGGCGCTCATCGCCGCCGCTTCGGTCGGGGTGAAGGCGCCGCTGTAGATGCCGCCGATGACGACGACGATCAACAGCAAGCCCCACACCGCTTCGCGGAAGGTGCTCAGGCGTTGGCCCAGGCTGGCTTTCGGCAGGCGGGGGTAATTGTTCTTGCGGGCGCGATTCCAGGTGGTCAGCCCCAACAGAAAGGCCAAAATCAGGCCGGGAACCACCCCCGCCATGAAGAGTTGGCCGATGGAGGCCGCCTTGGGATTTCCGGCGGTCGCCACCGCGTACATCACCATGCAGATCGACGGCGGAATCAGGATGCCCAGCGCCCCCGCCGTGGTGATGACGCCCGCCCCGAACTGGCGGGGAAAGCCCTGCCGCACCATCGCAGGCAAAATGACCGAGCCGATGGCGACCACCGTCGCCGGGCTGGACCCCGACACCGCCGCGAACAGCGCGCAGCCCATGACGCCCGCCAACCCCAACCCGCCGTGCCAATGGCCGACCATGGCGCTGGCGAAATTAATCATGCGGCGGGCGACGCCGCCATGGGTCAGGAAATTCCCCGCCAGAATGAAGAAGGGGATCGCCATGATCTCGAACTTCTCGATCCCGGTGAACAGCTTCAACGCCACCGCGCTGATCGGCACGTCGGTCATGGTGAAGAGAAAGGTCAGAACGGTCAGGCCGAGCGAGATGGAAACCGGCATGCCGGTCAGCATCAAAACCAGCAGCAGGCCAAAAATAATGGCGGCGCTCATCGGGCCGTCTCCTTGGATCGCCGCGCGTCGGCGCGGGTCAGGTCATGCGGGTGCAGATTGTCGTCCAGCGCGTACCAGTTGACGTCGGCGGACGCGGCGGCCTCTTCCTCCAGTCCATCGACATGGCCGTGGTCGTGGTGGGGCAGGCTTCCCGTCCGCAGGAAGGCGACGCAGACCTGAAGGAAGCGGAAGCCCATCAAATAGGATCCGCAGGGAATCGCCAGATAGACCAGCCACATCGGCATTTCCAGATCGGCGGACACCTGATCGGTGTGCGCCATGTGCCAGACGAAGCTGGCCCCCAGCGTGCCGACGATCCCGGTGAACAGCGCGCCCGCCAGCAGCCCCAACACGATGAAGCGGGCGCGCCACGGCCCGCTCAGCCGGTTGATGAGAACATCGACGCCGACATGGATGCCGGTGCGCACGCCATACGCGGCGCCGAATTTCGCCATCCAGACGAACATGTAGATGCAGAGTTCTTGCGCCCAGGTGAAATCAAAGCGCAGCAGCGCGTCTTGCAGAACGGGCACGCCGACGAGATAGCGGTGAACCACCGCCACAAAAATGACGAGCGTCGCCGCCGCCATGAGGGTGGAGATGATCCACTCCTCCAGCGCATCGAGAAAAGTCATGGCGCCTTGTGTCCTTATATGCCGGGGGGGGGAGCGGGGAGGCTCGCCGCCTCGCCACCCCCGCCCCATCGCCGCGCGGCGGGTTACTGGCTGCGTTCGGCGGTCAGGTCGCGGTTCACCGCCGCGACCAGTTCGGTCAGGCCAAGCTGTTGGGCCATCTTGGTTTGAACCGGCGTCAACGCCTTGATCCAGGCCTGTTTTTCATCCGCCGTCGGGGTGTGGACGGCGGTTTTGCCGGAATTGCGGATGGCGTCGATGGTCTTCTGTTCATCCTCTTCGGCCAACTGGTCGTTGATCCGCGTGGCGTCCTTCAGCGCGCCATCCAACTTGGTGCGGATGTCGGCGGGCAAGCCGTCCCAGAAGGGTTTGTTCACCACGACGACGTAGGCGCTGAAGCTGTGGTCGGTCAGGGTGACGTGCTTTTGCACCTCATGCTGTTTTTGGGTGTAGAGGTTGGACAGCGGCCCGTCCGTGCCATCGACGACGCCGGTGTCGAGCGCCTGATACACCTCCGACAGCGCCAGCGTTTGCGGCAGTCCGCCCAGAGCTTTGATGGTTTCGGCGTTCACTTTGGACGAGTTGATTCGGATCTTCAGGCCGCGCGCGTCGGTCGGCAGGCGCAGCGGGGTGTTGGCGCTCATGGCGCGGAACCCGTTGTCCCAAAAGGCCATCCCGACCATGCCCTTGCTCTCCAGCTTGCGCAGCAGGGCGGCGCCGATCGGCCCGTTCGTCACCTTGTGGACGGTGGCGCGGTCGGGGAACAGATAGGGCAGGTCGAAAGCCTGATAATCCTTCAGCCCGATGGGGCCGAATTTGCTGGCGGTCGGGGCCAGCATCTGCACGGCGCCCAATTGCAGGGCCTCCAGCTCCTCCTTGTCCTTGTAAAGCTGGCTGTTGGGGTACAGTTCGACCACCACCTTGCCGCCGGTGCGCTCCTCGGCGAATTTCTTGAACTGGGCCGCCGCGATTCCCTTGGGAGTGTCGGGGGCGACGACATGGCTGAATTTGATGATGATGGGTTTGTCGGCCAAGGCTGGCCCGGCGATGGAGACGGTGGCGAGCAGGGCGCTGGACGCCAGCAGCAGGGCGGCGAGGGGGCGATTCATGGTGGTTTCCTCCGACAGGCCGGCGCCGCGCGATTGTATGGCGGTTCCGGCTGAATTTTCTGGGATTTTTGGGGATTTTGGGGGAGCGTTCGCGCCGTCGCGGCGCGGTCAACTGGCCAGGGCGAAGGGGTGGGGGGCCGCCTCGGGACGGGCGAAAACCGATCCTTCAAACAGACGCCGGGCGGTGCGTTGAACCGCCGCCAAGGGGGCCTGCCGGTGCGCCGACGGCTCCAGACGGACGGTGAGGCGCCCGGACGGGTGTTCCAACGCCACGTCGGCGGGCAGGGCCTGCGCCCCGACCATCGCCGCCGCCAGCGTGCCGGGGGTGGCGCAGGCGGTGGCGACGGCGACCGCGCCGGTGATCGCCAACGCCTTGTGGCAGTCGTGCGGCATGAAATAGCGCACCGCCAGCGTGCCGCCGCGCGTGGCCGGGGCCAGCAGGACGGGTTTGGGAATGACCAGATCGGCGGCGTTGGCGAAGCCCATCCGCCGCCCGGCCTCCAGCCGCAACGCCTCCAGCCGGTTCATGAACACGCGGTCGAGGCGGTAGCTGTCGGGCGATTCAGCCCCCGTTTTGCCGAGATCGGCGGCGCGGACCATCATCACCGGAATGGCGGCGTCCAGGCAGGACACGGCGATTCCGTCAATCTCCTCCACCGCCGATCCGGTCGGCAGCAGCCGCCCGGTGTTGGCCCCCGCCGCGTCGAGAAAGGACAGGTGGATGGGGGCCGCCGTTCCCGGCACGCCGTCGATGGTGGCGTCGCCCTCATAGGTGACGTGGCCGCCGGGGGTCTGGACCCGCGCCTCGATCAATTTGCGGGTGTTGACGTTGTGGATGCGCAGCACGGTCACGCCGTCCGACGCGGCGACCAGACCGGCTTCGATGGCGAAGGGGCCGACCGCCGCCAGCATGTTTCCGCAATTGGGCGAGGTGTCCACCACCCGTTCGCGCACCTTGACCTGGGCGAACAGATAATCGACGTCGGCCCCGGCGATGCTGGGCGGGCCGATGATCGCCACCTTGCTGGTCAGCGGGTTGCCGCCGCCGATGCCGTCGATTTCCAGATCATGCCCCGCCCCCATCACCGACAGCAGCAGCGCGTCGCGCGCCGCCGGATCGGCGGGAAGGTCGGAAGCGAGAAAGAACGGGCCACGGGACGTGCCGCCGCGCATCATCACGCAGGGGATTCGGATCTGATCGTTCATGGGAATGCCTGAATTTAGTCCGATGACAAGGCGCCGTGGCCACGGTCGATGGAGCCGACTATCGGCCTTGCCCGCATTTCTGTGAAATGCAAAGATCGGAGGAATTATTGCGAAAAACGGATCAATGATCCGGCGCGTCAAAGGCGGCGAGGCGGATGAATTTTGAACTGATCGACCTGAAGGCCTTCGTCGCGGTGGCGGAGTTGGGCAGCTTTCACCGGGCGGCCAAGCTGTTGAACCTGTCGCAACCGGCGCTGAGCCGCCGCATCCAAAAGCTGGAGGAGACGTTGGGCGTCGCCCTGCTCGAACGCTCCACCCGGCATGTGGCGCTGACCATGGTCGGGCGCGACTTCATCCCGAAGGTGCAGCGGCTGTTGGATGATTTTGAGACGTCGCTGATGGGAATCCATGATCTGGGAACCCGCAGCGGCGGGCAGATCTCCATCGCGGCGGTGCCGACCACGGTGTTCTATTTCCTGCCCCGCGCCATCAGCGGCTTCAGCGCCGCCTTTCCCCGCATCCGCTTCCGCATCCTTGATTTGGGCGCCAACGAGGGGTTGGAGGCGGTGGCGCGCGGCGAGGCCGATTTCGGCATCAACTTCATCGGCGCCTCGCACCCCGACATTGATTTCCAACCGTTGGCCGAGGATCCCTTCGTCCTGGCCTGCCGCCACGATCACCCGCTGGCCGCGCGCGAGACGGTGACGTGGAGCGAGCTGGCGGCGCACCGCATCATCACGGTGGGGCGGACCAGCGGCAACCGCGCCCTGATCGACAACACGCTGGCCGAACATGGCCTGAAGCTGACCTGGTCCTACGAGGTCACGCATCTGTCAGGGTCGCTGGGGCTGGTGGAGGCCGGGTTGGGCGTGGCGCTGCTGCCCAAGCTGGCCACCCCGGCGCAGGGCCACCCGATCATCCGCACCGTCCCGCTCGTCCACCCAAAAATCTCCCGCACCATCGGCGTGGTCCGCCGCCACGGCGCGGTGCTGTCGCCGATGGCGGCGCGCTTCCTCGACACGCTGCTGGGGGCCTGGAAGCCGTGATGATCCCGCCAATCGGCAACAATCATATCGCTTTCCATATCAAAACCGCTCGAAATCGCATTGGACAGTTATGATATCGGCGCATAAAGTACGTTCATCAAACAATCAATGATCCGACGCGCCGACTGAAAACAACCCGGCTCGGCGCGTTTGATCCGATGTTTTCGACAGCACAGCCGATCCAACCGGGGCGCGTCGCGCGGTCCGGCAACGCATTCGCCTGCAAAAACGACCCATAAAATTTTAGGGAGTGAGGAACGATGTCCATGACTTGGCTGAAGTCCGCCGTCGCCGCCACGGCGGTTGTCGCCCTGTTCGCCGGCGTCGCCCCGGCCCAGGCCGCCGACGGCAAGCTGGTGGTCGGCTTCTCGCAAATCGGATCGGAATCCGGTTGGCGCGCCGCCGAAACCAAGACGGCCAAGGCCGAAGCCGACAAGCGCGGCATTGATTTGAAAATCTCCGACGCTCAGCAGAAGCAGGAAAACCAGATCAAGGCCGTGCGTTCGTTTGTGGCCCAGGGGGTGGACGCCATCTTCATCGCCCCGGTGGTCGCCACCGGCTGGGATTCGGTGCTGAAGGAAGCCAAGGAGGCCAAGATCCCGGTCGTCCTGCTCGACCGTCAGATCGACACCAAGGACAACAGCCTCTACATGACCGCCGTCACCTCCGACACGGTGCATGAAGGCCGCGTGGCTGGCGAATGGCTGGCCAAGAAGACCGGCGGCAAATGCGCCGTGGTCGAGTTGCAGGGCACCGTCGGCTCCTCCCCCGCCATCAACCGGAAGAAGGGCTTTGACGAGGTCGTCGCCAAGAATCCTGGCATGAAGATCACCCGCACCCAGTCCGGCGACTTCACCCGCGCCAAGGGCAAAGAGGTGATGGAAAGCTTCATCAAGGCCGAGAATGGCGGCAAGGGCATCTGCGCCGTCTACGCCCACAACGACGACATGGCGGTCGGCGCCATCCAGGCGATCAAGGAAGCCGGTTTGAAGCCCGGCTCCGACATCCTCGTCGTGTCCATCGACGGCGTTCCCGACATCTTCAAGGCGATGGCGGAGGGCACGGCCAACGCGACGGTGGAGTTGACCCCCAACATGGCCGGGCCGGCCTATGACGCGCTGATCGCCTACAAGAAGACCGGGACGCTGCCCGCCAAATGGATCCAGACGGAATCCGCGCTGTTCACCCCGGAAACCGCCAAAGCCGAGTATGAGCGCCGCAAGGACGCTTACTGATCGGCGTTTCTCCAGGGCATAGAGGGGCATGCCCGTCGAGGGTGGGGGCTGCGGCGCCGGTGATGCGGGGCCGCAGCCCCATTCCGTCCCTCCCATCAGGGTTATGACCCCGGTTGCCAGCCAGTCAGGTGAGGATTTTTTCATGACGCATCCCCACGCCCCGCCGCTGCTGGCGATCCGGGGGCTGTCCAAGGCGTTTCTTGGCGTCCAGGCGCTCGACGGCGTTGATTTCACCCTGCGGCATGGCGAGGTTCACGCGCTGCTGGGGGAAAATGGCGCGGGCAAATCCACCCTCATCAAGACGCTGACCGGCGTTTACCAGCGCGACGGCGGCACGATCGCCCTGTGCGGCGAGGAGATCGCCCCGCGCAGCGTCGAAGACGCCCAGCGCCTGAACATCGGCACGGTCTATCAAGAGGTCAATCTGCTGCCGAACCTGTCGGTGGCGGAAAATCTGTTCCTCGGGCGGCAGCCGATGCGGTTCGGGCTGGTGGACCGGGCGGCGATGCGGCGGCGGGCGCGGGCGATTCTGGACGGCTACGGCCTGTCCATCGACGTGGCGGCCCCCCTTCAACGCTTTTCGGTGGCGACCCAGCAAATCGTCGCCATCGCCCGCGCCGTGGACATGTCGGCCAAGGTGCTGATCCTCGACGAGCCGACCGCCAGCCTGGACGCGCAGGAGGTGGCGGTGCTGTTCGACGTCATGCGCGGGTTGAAGGCGCGCGGCATCGGCATCGTCTTCGTCACCCATTTCCTCGACCAAGTGTACGCGGTGTGCGACCGCATCACCGTGCTGCGCAACGGTCGTCTGGTCGGCGAACGCCGCGCCGCCGATCTGCCCCGGCTCGATCTGGTCGCCATGATGCTGGGGCGGGAGCTGGAGGCGGCGTCCCATCGGCTGGCCCAACCGGAGGAGATCGACGACGGCCGCCCGCCGCTGGTGCGCTTCCAGGGTTTCGGCAAGACGCGCAGCGTCGCCCCCTTCGATCTCGACATCCGGCCCGGCGAGGTGGTCGGGCTGGCCGGTCTGCTGGGATCCGGGCGGACGGAGACGGCGCGGCTGGCCTTCGGCGTGGATCGGGCCGACAGCGGAAGCGTGACGGTCGATGGTCAAACCACCCAACTGCGCGGCCCGCGCGAGGCGGTGCGGCTGGGCTTCGGCTATTGCCCGGAAGACCGCAAGAAAGAGGGCATCGTCGGCGCCCTGTCGGTGCGGGAGAACATCATTCTGGCGCTTCAGGCCCGGCAAGGCTGGCTGAAGCCGATCCCCCGCCGCCGCCAGCAGGAGATCGCCGACCGCTTCATCCGCCTGCTCGACATCCGCACGCCGGACGCCGAACGCCCGATTCAGCTTTTGTCCGGCGGCAACCAGCAAAAGGCGCTGCTGGCGCGCTGGCTGGCGACCGACCCGCGTTTCCTGATTTTGGACGAACCGACGCGCGGCATCGACGTCGGCGCGCACGCCGAAATCATCCGGTTGATCGAACGTCTGTGCGCCGACGGCATGGCGCTGCTGGTGGTGTCGTCGGAGCTTGAGGAGATCGTCGCCTACAGCCGCCGCGTCATCGTGCTGCGCGACCGCCACCATGTGGACGTCCTGCGCGGGGAGGATGTGAGCGTCGAACGCATCGTCGCCTCCATCGCCTCGGAATCGCCCCCATCACCCGTGCCCCCATCACCCGTTGCGGAGGTCCGGCCATGAGCCTGTCGCTGTCCGGCTCCACCCGCAATCTGCCGCAATATGGCGCGCTGGTCGCCGTGCTGCTGGCCAATTGGTTGCTGTTTCCCGATTTCTTTTCCATCCGTTTGCAGGATGGCCGCCTGTTCGGCAGTCTGGTCGATGTGATGAACCGGGGCGCGCCGGTGGCGCTGCTGGCCATCGGCATGACCATGGTCATCGCCACGCGCGGCGTCGATCTGTCGGTCGGCGCGATCATGGCGATTTCCGGGGCCATCGCCGCCACCATGACGCAAGCCGGTTGGGGGCTGTCGGCGGTGCTGGCCGCGTCGCTGGCGTCCGGCCTGTTGTGCGGGCTGTGGAACGGCGTGTTGGTCGCCGTGCTGCGCATCCAGCCGATCATCGCCACCCTGATCCTGATGGTCGCCGGGCGCGGAATCGCCCAGCTTGTCACCGAGGGCCAGATCGTCACCTTCGTCAGCCCCGATCTGGCCGCCATCGGCAGCGGATCCTTTCTGACCGTGCCGACGCCGGTGGCCTTGACCGCCGCCGTTCTGGGGTTGACCGCGCTGCTGGTGCGGATGACGGCCCTGGGGCTGATGATCGAATCGGTCGGCGTCAACCGGCTGTCCAGCGCCTACGCCGGGGTCAACACGCCGGTGATCCTGATCGCCGTCTATGTCTGGTGCGGGCTGTGCGCCGCCGTCGCCGGGTTGATCGTGACCGCCGACATCCGGGGGGCCGACGCGAACAACGCCGGTCTGTGGCTGGAGTTGGACGCCATCCTGGCCGTGGTGGTCGGCGGAACCTCCCTGTTGGGCGGACGCTTCGGGCTGCTGATGTCGGTGGTGGGGGCGGCGATCCTTCAGGCGATGAACACCGGCATTCTGTTGAGCGGCTTCAAGCCGGAATTCAACCTGATCGTCAAGGCGGCGGTGCTGCTGGTGGTGCTGTTGGCCCAATCGCCCGCCTTGACCACCCTGCTGCCGCGCCCGCGCGGCGTCCAACCGATCAAACCCCACCCCGTCGCGCCGAAAAGGACCACGCCATGATCCAGCGTTTCCTGCCGCTGATCGTCACCATGGCGGTGCTGGTCATCGGCTTTCTGCTGTGCGCCGCGCAGTTTCCCAACTTCGCCTCCCTCCGGGTGGTCGGCAATCTGTTGACCGACAACGCCTTTGTCGGCATCGCGGCGGCGGGCATGACCTTCGTCATCTTGTCGGGCGGCATCGATTTGTCGGTGGGGGCGGTGATCGGCTTCACCACCGTGCTGCTGGCGGTGTTGATCGAACAGGCGGGACTCCACCCGATGGTCGCCTTCGTCGTGGCCTTGGCCGTCGGGGCCGGGTTCGGGGCGGCGATGGGGGCGGTGATCCATTGGTTCCAGATGCCGCCCTTCATCGTCACGCTGGCCGGGATGTTCATCGCGCGCGGCGTCAGCTTCGTCCTGACCACCGATTCCCTGCCGATCAACCACCCGCTCTACAGCGATTTGAACGAGGTGGCGTGGCGCTTTTCCGGCGGCGGGCGGTTGAGCCTGCCCGCCATGCTGATGCTGGGCGTCTTCGCGCTGTCGATCCTGCTGGCCCATTGGACGCGCTTTGGCGCCAACATCTACGCGCTGGGCGGCAACCGCCATTCGGCGGAGCTGATGGGCGTGCCGGTGGCGCGCACCACGGTCGGCGTTTACGCCCTGTCGGGGCTGCTGGCCGGGTTGGCGGGGATCGTCTTTTCGCTTTACACCGGGGCGGGCTATTCGCTGGCGGCGACCGGGGTGGAGTTGGACACCATCACCGCCGTGGTGATCGGCGGCACGCAATTGACCGGCGGCTATGGTCTGGTGCTGGGCACCTTCGGCGGGGTGCTGATCCAGGGCTTGATCCAAACCTACATCACCTTCGACGGCACGATGAGCAGTTGGTGGACCAAGATCGCCATCGGCGTGTTGCTGTTCGTCTTCATTCTGTTGCAAAAGGGCTTGCTGGCGGTCTGGTCCGACCGTGACGGCGACCCGGCGGAGGCTTGAAGCCCGTGAGCGTCACCCGTTTCATCTTCGACCACGCCGCCGACGGAACCCCGGTGGAGGGCGTGACCCTGACCAGCCCGTCGGGGGTGTCGGCCACCCTGATCGCGCACGGCGCGCGTCTGGTCCGCCTGCTCGCCCCCGACCGCGCCGGAACGCTGGCCGATGTGGTGTTGGGCTTCGACCGGCTGTCCGAATACCTGGAGAGCAGCGCCTATTTCGGCGCGACCTGCGGGCGTTACGGCAACCGCATCGGCGGCGCGGCGTTCACGCTGGACGGCGTCCGCCACGCTCTGAGCGTCAACGAGCCGCCAAACCATCTGCATGGCGGGGCCGACGGCTTCGACCGGCGGCTGTGGGCGATGGCGGTGGAGGAGGCGGAGAACGCCGTCACCTTCACCCTGCGCTCGCCCGACGGCGACCAGGGCTATCCGGGGGAGCTTCTCGCCCAAACCCGCTATCGCCTGACGGCGGACGGGACGCTGGACATCCAGATGACGGCGACGACCGACGCGCCGACCATGGTCAATCTGGTCCATCACAGCTATTGGAACCTCGCCGGACACGCGGCGGGCGACGTGCGCGACCATCGCCTGACCGTGCTGGGCGACGCGATCACCCCGGTGGACGACGGCCTGATCCCCACCGGCGCCCGTCTGCCGGTGGACGGCACGCCGTTCGACCTGCGCGACGGGCCGCTGTTGGCCAACGCGCTCGACGCCCTGAGTGGAGCGGCAGGGGGCGGAACGGTTGGGGGCGGAACGACCGGCTTCGACCACAATTGGTGTCTGGACGGCGGTGCAGGAGACTTGCGTCTGGCGGCCCGCCTGGATCACCCGCCCACAGGCCGCCGCCTGGAGCTGCTGACCGACCAGCCGGGCTTGCAGGTCTACACCGGCGGCTATCTGAACGCGGCGATCATCGGCAAAGACGGCCAACCCTACCGCCCCTTCGCCGGAATCGCCCTGGAAACCCAGCGCTTTCCCAACAGCCCGAACATCGGGGACTTTCCGTCCGCCCGGTTGGATCCGGGGCGGCGTTATGAGCACCGGATGGCGTTGCGGGTGACGGCGGGGGCGTGATCGGTCGCCGCCTTTGCTCCAGGCTTCACCGCCTTGGCCGCCGGGCGCGACAGCAAATCCAGGAACCGTTCCAGCACCAGATTGGCTTGCGCGCCTTTTTGCGTGACGGCGTGGAAGGTCACGCTGTGGCGGTGGCTGTCGGGCAGCAGGGCGCGCATGGCGCCGCGTTCCACCCATTGGCGGGCGTAGTGGGTGGGCAGGAAGCCGACGTAGCAGCCGGTCAGCACCAGAAAGGCCACGCCCTCGCGGTCGGTCGCCGTCGCCGTGGCGTTCAGCGCGTGGGGTTGTTGGGCTTGGGTTGGGGCGACGGCGTCGGCGGATTCCACGGCGGCGCGGGTGACGGCGTCCGGCGCCGTGTCGAACAGCGGGTGGCCCTTGCCGCAATAGAGTTGCGATTCCTCCTCATACAGGGCGAAGCGGGCGAGGCCGGGCAGGGCGCGGCGGGCGGGGACGACGCCGATGTGCAGGCGGCCGTCCAGCACGCCGCGTTCGATCTCGTTGGGTGGAATCATGCGGATGTTCACCCGCACGTCGGGGGCCTGGGTCTTCAGCCCGCGCAGCGCGTCGGTCACGCGCATTTGCGGCAGGGTGACGAGGTTGTCGGTGATGCCGATGTTCAATTCGCCGCGCAGGCGGCCATGGGCGGTGTTGATCTCGCTGCGAAAACTCTCCAACCCCGCCAGCAGGCGCAAGGCCGCCTCATAGGCCATGCGCCCCTCGTCGGTCAGCAGGAACCCGGCGCGGCCCCGGCGGCACAGGCGCAGGCCCAGGCGGCGTTCCAGATCGGCCATGTGCAGGCTGATGGCGGCGCGGCTGATGTTCAGCTCCACCTCCGCCGCTGAAAAACCGCCGCACTCCACCACCGTTTTGAAGACGCGCAGCAGGCGGATGTCGGCGTCGGTTACGGGGGACAGGGGGCGGGGCGGTTTGCTCATGATGGCGGCTCGATAGGTAAGGAAACGCTAGACTGAAGTTTGAACAGTTTGGATTTAACCACATCCATGCGCCCGGCACACTGTCCGCCTTGGCCCTCAATCATCACGACACGCAGGAGACGGACCGATGGCCCCCTTGGACAATGACCATGGCGCTGGACTGGACAAGGCGGCGGGCCTGACCCGCGCGGAGTTGGACGCCCATTGGATGCCCTTCACCGCCAACCGCGAGTTCAAAGAGAATCCGCGCGTCATCGTGAAGGCCGAAGGGGCGTGGTATTGGGACGCGCAGGGCCGCAAGATTTACGACAGCCTGTCCGGCCTGTGGTGCTGCGGCGCCGGTCACAACCGCCGGGAAATCACCCAGGCGGTGGCCGAACAGATGGCCCAGCTTGATTACAGCCCCGGTTTCCAATACGGCCATCCGGCCTCCTTCAAGCTGGCGCACAAGCTGGCCTCGATGACCCCGGCGGGGTTGGATCACGTCTTCTTCGTCAATTCCGGGTCGGAAGCCGCCGACACCTCGCTGAAAATGGCGCGGGCCTATTGGCGGCTGAAGGGGCAACCGGCGAAAACCAAGCTGATCGGGCGGTCCAAGGGCTATCACGGCGTCAATTTCGGCGGCATCAGCCTGGGCGGCATCGGCGGCAACCGCAAGCTGTTCGGGCAGGGCGTGGACGCCGACCATCTGCCGCACACCCTGTTGCCGCAGAATCTCTTCACCAAGGGCATGCCCGACGAGGGGGCCGAACTGGCCGACGCGCTGGAGGAACTGGTCGCCCTGCACGACGCGTCGAACATCGCCGCCGTGATCGTCGAGCCGTTGGCGGGATCGGCTGGCGTGCTGCCGCCGCCCAAGGGCTATCTGGAACGGCTGCGCGCCATCTGCGACAAGCACAGCATCCTGTTGATTTTCGACGAGGTCATCACCGGCTTTGGCCGCATGGGCGCGGCCTTTGGCGCCGACGCCTTCGGCGTGGTCCCCGACATCATGAACGTCGCCAAGGGCCTGACCAACGGCGCGATTCCGATGGGCGCGGTGGTCGCCAGCCATGAGATCTATCAGACCTTCATGGACAATGGCGGGCCGAACTACATGGTGGAATTCCCGCACGGCTACACCTATTCCGCCCATCCGGTGGCCTGCGCCGCTGGCGTCGCCGCGCTCGACCTGTTTGAAAAGGACAAGCTGGCGGAGAAGGCCGCCGCGCTGGCCCCGCATTTTGAAACGGTCCTGCATGGGTTGAAGGGGCTGAAGCACGTCGCCGACATCCGCAACTATGGCTTGGCGGGCGCCGTCACCATCGCCGCCCTGCCGGGCGAACCGGCCCGCCGCCCCTATGAGATCGCGATGAAATGCTGGGACGCGGGCTATTACGTCCGTTATGGCGGCGACACCCTGCAATTCGGCCCGCATTTCCTGACGACGCCGGAAGACCTCGACGGCCTGATGAACGTCGTCGCCGACGCCATCCAAGCCACCGCCTGACGTGATGACGGACCAACCGACCATGACCATTCTTCCGCACCTGATCGGCGCCAAGACCGACGCCCCCGCCGACAGCCGCACCGCCGACATCGTCAACCCGGCGACGGGGGAGGTGACGGGCCGGGTCGCCCTCGCCTCCCGCGCCACGGTGGAGGAGGCGATCGCCGCCGCCGAGGCCACCTTCCCGGCGTGGCGGGCCACCCCGCCCGCCAAACGGGCGCGCGTGATGTTCCGCTTCAAGCAGTTGTTGGAAGACAACGCCGACCGCATCTGCGCGCTCATCACGCAAGAACACGGCAAGGTGCTGGACGACGCGCGCGGCGAGCTGACGCGCGGGATCGAGAATGTCGAATACGCCTGCGGCGTCCCGGAATTGCTGAAGGGCGAGCATTCCAAGAATGTCGGGCCGGGGGTGGATTCCTGGTCGGAATTCCAGCCCCTGGGCGTCGTCGCGGGCATCACGCCCTTCAATTTCCCGGCGATGGTTCCGCTTTGGATGTACCCCATCGCCATCGCCAGCGGGAACACCTTCATCCTGAAACCGTCGGAGCGTGACCCCAGCTCCGCCCTGCTGGTCGCGCAACTGGCGTTGGAAGCCGGGTTGCCGCCGGGCGTGCTGAACGTGGTGAACGGCGACAAGGAGGCGGTGGACACGCTGCTGACCGACCCGCGCGTGCAGGCGGTCAGCTTCGTCGGATCGACCCCGGTCGCCGAATATGTCTACGCCACCGGCACGGCCAACGGCAAACGGGTGCAGGCGCTGGGCGGGGCGAAGAACCACGCCATCGTCATGCCCGACGCTGATCTGGACAATGCGGTCAGCGCGCTGATGGGGGCGGCCTACGGCTCCTGCGGCGAACGTTGCATGGCGATTTCGGTGGTGGTCGCCGTCGGCGACGCGGTGGCCGACCGTCTGGTCGAAAAGCTGGCGATCGAGCTGCGCGGTCTGAAGGTCGGGGCCGGAACCTCGGCGGGCTGCGAGATGGGGCCGCTCGTCACCCGCGCCCATTTCGACAAGGTGAAGGGCTACGTCGATCAAGGCGTGCGCGAAGGGGCCGAACTGGTCGTCGATGGCCGGGGGCTGGTGGTGCCCGGCCACGAGAACGGCAATTTCCTGGGCGGCTGCCTGTTCGACCGCGTGACGTCGGACATGGCGATTTATAAGGAAGAGATCTTCGGCCCGGTCCTCTGCGTCGTCCGCGTCAAGACGATGCAGGAGGGGATGGACCTGATCGACTCGCACGAATACGGCAACGGCACCTGCCTGTTCACCCGCGATGGCGAGGCCGCCCGTTACTTCAGCGACATGATTAAAGTCGGCATGGTCGGCATCAACGTGCCGCTGCCGGTGCCGGTCGCCTATCACAGCTTCGGCGGCTGGAAACGCTCGCTGTTCGGCGATCTGTCGGCCTACGGTCCCGACGGGGTGCGCTTCTACACCCGGCGCAAGACGATCAGCCAGCGCTGGCCGACCGGCGGCGTGCGCGAAGGGGCGCAGTTCGCGTTTCCGTCCATGAAGTAATGAACGGGAAATGAAAAGCGGGGCCGTTGACGACGTCAGCGGCCCCGTTCTTTTGCGCCGCCGCCGATGATCGGCTCAGTCCACCGACCAGCGGGTCATGTGGGGGTAGGGCGGCAGGCCATTGTCGCCCATAAAGGCGAAGACGCCGGAATACCCCGTAAAATCGGCCTGTGCCAGAAACAGCGGGCCGTAATGCGTTCCCCGCGCCAGCCACTCCGCCATCGGGTGTGGCCCTTCATACTCGTGCAATTTGTGCGTGCCGGGGAAGAAGATGCAGGAGGGCGGCAGGCCAAGATGCAGGGCGACCGCATAGGACCAGGCCTGAGCCATGAGTTCGCCCCGCTGGGCCGCCACGGTGAGCACAGGGTTGGCGGAGCCGTCCGGTTCCGTTTCTTCGGCGACCAACGTCTCGATGCTGGCTTGGAGATCCGTCCCCAACCGCGTCCAGTAACGCCGTGGCACGCCGACGATGTGCCCGGCCTCATGCAGAAGGTCGCCCGATCCGATCAGGGCGTCAGGATCGACATGGATCACGCCGCCATGGATGTTCATGCCCGGCAGAAAGCCATTGCGCGCCCCCTCGCCATACTCGACGCCGACGCCCAAGCCACGCAGGAAGGTGACGATGGGATCCAGCGCTTCCGGGTGATACATCCACCTTCTCCACAAAATCGCATTTTCCAGAGACTATTCCCTGAAAAAGGGATTTCAAGCAACCCTTACCCTTGCGCGGAGTGTGGATTTCCCGTTGACCGCTCGCCGCCGATCCCATCGGGCGTTACAGCGCCTGAAGGAAATTCACCAGATCGGCCCGCTCCTGCGCCGACAGGCCCAAATTGAAGCGGCCATTGTAGAAACCGACGACGGCGCCCAGCGTGGCCGCGCTTCCGTTGTGGAAATAGGGGGCGCGCGCCGCCAGTCCGCGCAGGGCCGGCGCCTTCATCCGCCCGATGTCGCTGCACCGGCCCGTGACCATCGCCTGTCCGGGATCGGTGACGGTGAAGGTCCGACCCGACAATGGCCCCGCCGTGCAGGTCAGGGTGAAGACGGGCAGGGCGGCCACGTCGAGCGCCGCCGGAGCGGCGGCGTTCGACACGCCGATGTTCATCAGGCTGTTGACCGAATGATTGCCGACGTTCGGCGTGTCGTGGCAGGTGCTGCAACTGCCCGAAACGCTGGTGTTGGCGGCGGTGGTCAACCCTGGGACATTGTTGATGGTGAAGGCGCGCGTGTTGAAAATCTGCTCGCCACGCGCAATGGATCGCCGCGCCTGCGTCGCGGCGTCGGTCCCGGTCAGGCTCTGCCAAGCCGTGTAAAGTTTGAACACCACCCGGTCGAAACCATTTGGATTGGCCGAATCATTGACGCCAACTGTGAAAGGCTGCTGCGTCAGCGTCGCCACCCCGCCCGTCGCGCCCAAGGCGTCCAACGCCCCCGCCGTGGCGTCCGTCGCCTGCGCGGTGTAAAGGCCGCTTTCAAAGGCGACCATCTGCGCCTGCTGCGTCAGCGTCGGCGCGCCGGTCGCCTGCGCGTGGCCCAGCGTCGCGTTGATCGCCTGGGTCGTCAGCGACGCTTCGCGGCCATCCCACATGACGCTGGTTTGAAAGCGCTGGTTGGTGGACGGCAAGGGGCGGCGGTAGACCGACAGCGTGCCGCTGGTCGGGCTGGTCAAACCCGTGCTGGCGTTGGTGTTGCAATCATAGGGGTCGCTCGTCACCGAAATGGTGAATTGCGCGTTGGCGGGAACCGGCAGAGCGATGCGGAACAGCCCCTTGCCCAACAGCAGCGAATAGGCGCGAAGCTGGGTCGCCGCCGTCGCGGTCGACGCGGTCGAACAGGTGGCGCCGTCGATCAGGCGGAACAGCGGATCGGCCCCTTGAGTCGCCTGGAACCGCGCGTTGACGCCGCGCGGCGTGACGCTCCAGCCCGCTTGCGGATCATGGCAGGTGACGCAGCTCCGCCCGTTGGTTCCCAGAGATTGGAAAAAGGCGTTGTTGGCCGTCACCGTCGCCCCGCCCACCTGAAAACTGTTGGCCGTCCCGGTCGGATCCGCCGCCGCCGTCAACGCCTCAAGCAACGATGGAACGCCGGTGGCCGTTTGGGCGACGGCCAAGGTCGGGGTCAAGAGGACGGCGCCGACCACAGCGGCGACCGCTTGGGGGCGGGGGGCAGAGCGGGCTTTGGACATGGCTGGCTCCAATGCGCATTCGTAATTTATCTCGAATGCGATCTTTTCCGAATTTCGCCTCCCGCGCAGTGATGACAGTCACAGATTGGCCATTTCCCTTACAATTCAATTTTGCAACAATTGAGACGGACGCCCGCCGCCGCTTCAATTCGGCGAAATCCCGCCCGGCTGGTGGGAGGAGCGGGTGAGCGGGCTGGCCGACGCCATCAGAAACCCCTTGCCCCGCGCGACGCTTTCATAGTGGGCGAACTCGTCGGGCGGGACGTGGCGGATCACCCGGTGATGGTTGCCGCCGCCTCGGTCGGGAGCGGCTGCACGATGATCTTCACGTTGTGGTCCTTGTTGTTGACCAACTCCTCAAAGCCGCCGGAGACGATGCGGTCGAGCGTGATGCGCCCGGTGATGAGCGGCTGCACGTCGATCCGGCCATCGGCGATGAAGCGGATGACGTCGGCGAACTCGCCGTTGTAGGCCAGCGAGCCGATGATCTGCTTCTCCGTCGCGACGATCTCAAAGAAGTTGAAGGCGCTGGGTTCCTCGAAAATGCCGACCAGCACCGTTTTCCCCGCCTTGCGGATGACGTCGATGGCCAGCTTGGCGGTGTCGCGGTGGCCGATGCACTCGAACGACACGTCGGCGCCATAGCCGCCGGTCAGCGCCTTGACCTCCGCCACCGCGTCGCACTCTTTGGGATCCAACACCACCGTGGCGCCGACCTCCAGCGCCTTGGCCTTGCGGGCGGCGGACATCTCCAGAACGATGATCCGCCCGGCCCCCGCCGCGCGCGCGCACATGATGGTGCAGAGGCCAATCGTTCCGGCCCCGACCACGACGACGGTCTCCCCGACCAGACTGCCCGCCTTCTTGACCGCGTGCATCCCCACCGCCAACGGTTCGATCAAGGCCCCGGCCTCGGTCGGGAAGCCCGGCGGCAGGGCGTAGAGCAGTTCCGCCGGGACGTTGACGAGGCTGGCGAAGGCCCCGTTGTTCATCAGCCCGGTGAAGGCCAGCTTTTCGCAAATGTTGTACAGGCCATGTTTGCAATAATAGCAGTCGCCGCAATGCTGGCAGGCGTCCGCCGCCACCGCGTCGCCGATCTTGAAGCCGGTGACGCCCGCGCCCAGCGCGGCGATTTCGCCGCTGAACTCGTGGCCCAAAATGCACTGCCCCTTCAGGCCGGTCAGCGGGTGCGGCTCGTTCACCGGGATGAAGACCGGCCCGGCGACATACTCATGCAGATCCGACCCGCAGATGCCGCACCAATGAACCTTGATCTGCGCCCACCCGGCGGGCGGCGCGGCGGGCAGCGGCACGTCTTCGACCCGAATGTCCTTGCGGCCATGCCAGACGGCGGCCTTCATCGTTGGCGTCATGCCCATGGCGTGTTCCTCCGTTTGTTTTGTTTGTTTGGTTTAAAATCAGGCGAAGACCATGCCGCCATCGACCAGCAACGACTGGCCGGTCATGAAGTCGGAATCCGACGAGGCGAGGAAGCGCGCCACCCCGACCAGATCCTCGGGCGTCGAGGGGCGGCCCAGCACCGCGCCCGCCGCGAACATGTCGAAGGCCTCGTTCTCGGTCTTGGTGATGCCGGTGTCGCGGAACCCCTGGTCGATGATCTTCCACATCTCGGTGGCGACGACGCCGGGGCAGATGGCGTTCGCGGTGATCTTGTCCTTGCCGAAGCCGCGCGCCGCCGCCTGGGTCAGCGCCACCACGGCGAATTTGCTGGCCGAATAATGGGCCAGCGGCTCGTACCCCTGTTTGCCCGCGATGGACGCGGTGTTGATGATCTTGCCGCCGCCGCCTTGCGCCTTGAAGGTCTTGATCGCCTCCTGCATGCCGATCAGAACGCCCAGCGCGTTGACGTCGTTGACCATGCGCCAATCCTCCTCGGTGATGTCGAGGAAGGGCTTGGTCTGGGCGACGCCCGCGTTGTTGAAGATCACGTCGAGGCGACCATGGGCGGCGACCGCGTCGTCGATCATCCGGCGCACGGCGGCGCGGTCGCGGACATCGACGGTGACGGCGATGGCCGTCCCGCCCTCGGCGCGGATGGCCTCGGCGACGGACGCCGCGTCGTCGGCGTTGCGGTCGGCGATGGTCAGCCGGGCGCCGTCGGCGGCCAGCGCGCGGGCGATGGTCGCGCCGATGCCGCGCCCGGCCCCGGTGACGATGACGCTCTTGTCCTTCAGATTTGGCATGGTCAATCTCCAGGATCGTCAATGTCCAGGAATAGGCGCGCCCAAGCGCGCCGATTCCGGTCAAAGGAAAGGGTTCAGGCGGCTTTGCCGATGTGGTCCTTCAGCAAGGCGTTGACCTTGCCCGACGCCTCCATCTGCACCATGTGACCGGCGTTGGGGATGACCGCGACCCGTGCGGCGTCGCCCAGCGCGTTGGCGTGCGCGGCGGGGATGACGCGGTCCTCCTCCCCCCACACCACCAGAATCGGCGTCTTGGCGGCGGCGATGAGATCCGTCAGGACGCTGGATTGCGCGCCGTCGGCGAACATCGCCGACGAAATCGCCTTCAGGGCGTCCTCGACGCCGTCCAACCGCTTGTACTTCAAAAGGTCGTCAATCAGGGACCGGCTGACAAGACCACGGTCGGCGAACAGCGTCTCCAAAACGGGTTTCAGGTCGCGGCGTGATGTCGCGCCGACGAAGCCCTGGATGTAACCATGGTCGATCTCGCGCCCCAAACCGGCGGACGCGATCAACGACAGCGACGCCACCCGCTCCGGCGCGTCCAACGCCGTGCGCATCGACACCGCCCCGCCCATCGAATGGCCGATGAAATGGGCCTTGGCCAAACCGACATGGTCCATGAAGGCCAGCACCGCCGCCGACAGGCCCGACAGGCTGGGGTCGGTCACGCTCTTGGTCGATTGCCCGTGGCCCGGCAAATCCAGCGCGTAGACGGTGGCGCTCTCGGCCAACGCGTCGATGCTGAACAGCCAATTGTCGAGATCGCCGCCAAAGCCATGGACCAGCAGCACCGCCGGGCCGCCCTCGCCGCGCGTGGCGTAGCGGATGGTTCCGGCGGCGGTCTCGGCGAACAGGTAGCGCGGGGCGGAGTCCGCCGCGTCGTCGTCGCCGTCCGCCGCCGGAACGGCGAAACCGGCGATGAAGGCGTCGATCTCCTCGTCCGACACGTCGGGGTCGGCCAGCACGGCGATCAACGCCTTGACCGGGTAAATTGTGTCGTTTTCGCCCAACACCCGGCGCAGGACGCCGCTCTCCCCCGCTTCGACCACGTTGGTGATCTTGTCGGTTTCGACCTCCAGCAAGTCATCGCCAAGGGCGACATGGTCGCCGGGCCGTTTCAACCAGCCCGTGACCTTGCCTTCCGACATGGACAGGCCCCATTTGGGCATGACGATGGGTTTGATGCGCTCGTTCGACATGACAATCAGGCTCCGGTAAAAATCAGGCGGTCCCGTTAGGCGGCGATGCCGTGCGAACGGCTGCCGGTGGGCGACAGGGTGCGGCGGACGGCGGCGGCGATGGCCTCGGCGCTGGGGACGTAGAGATCCTCCAACGAGGGGGAGAAGGGCACCGGCGTGTGCGGCCCCGTCACCATCTGCGCCCCGGCCTTCAACGCGCCGAAGGCGTTCTGCCCGACGAAGGCGGCGATGTCGGTGGCGAGGTTGCAACGCGGGTGCGCCTCGTCCACCACCACCAGACGGCCGGTGCGCTCGACGCTTTCGACGATGGTGTCCCAGTCGATGGGCGACAGGGTGCGCAGGTCGATGACCTCGGCCTCGATCCGGTCCTTGGCCAGCGCGGTCGCCGCCTCCAGCGCGCGGTGAACGGTCAGGCCGTAGCTGACGATGGTGACGTCGTCGCCGTCGCGCAGGATGTTCGCCTCGCCAAAGGGGATGGCGTAGGATTCCGCCGGGACGTCGCATTCCAGGCCGTACAGGTTCTTGTGCTCGCAGAAGATCACCGGATCATTGTCGCGGATCGACTGGATCAACAGGCCCTTGGCGTCATAGGCGTTGCTGGGGCACACCACCTTCAGGCCGGGAATGTGGGTGAACAGCGGGGTCAGCATTTGCGAATGCTGGGCCGCCGCGCGGAACCCGGCGCCGACCATGCCCCGGATCACGACCGGCGTTTGCGCCTTGCCGCCGAACATGTAGCGGAATTTGGCCGCCTGGTTGAAAATCTGGTCGAAGCAGACGCCCATGAAATCCATGAACATCAATTCCGCGACCGGACGCAACCCGCAGGCGGCGGCGCCGACGGCGGCCCCGATGTAGGCCGATTCCGACAGCGGCGTGTCCATCAGCCGGTCGCCATGCTTGGCGTAGAGACCCTTGGTGACGCCCAGCACGCCGCCCCAGGCGTCATCCTCGCCGTTGGCGCCGGTGCCGCCGACAATGTCCTCGCCCATGACGATGACGGTGGGGTCACGGCGCATTTCGAGATCCAGGGCCTCGTTGATCGCCGTCTTCATGCTGATTTTGCGGGACATGTGTTTCCTCCGCCGATGCGTTTTTGTGGGGGATGGGGTCACACCGGCGAGCGCTTGAAAGGGCCTTTCAAGCGGTCGTCGGCCGCCGCGACTGCGGCGGCGCGCCCACATGGGCGCGGAAAAGCCTGCGTGGCGTTTGAACGCGATGCGACACGCCAAGTCATTGGCGGGTCGGTTCAATAAGAGACGTAGACGTCGGTCAGCAGTTCCGACGGCGCGGGCAGCGGGGCGGCCTTGGCGGCGCGGACGGCGTCCTCGATCAGGTCGGCGACCTCGCGGTCGATGCGGTGAAGCTCGTCGCGGGCGACGACCCCGGCCTCGACCACCCGTTCGCCCAGCATCACCAGACAGTCGCGCGACGCGCGCAGCGCCTCGACCTCGCCCTTGGCGCGGTAGGTTTGGGCGTCGCCTTCAAAATGGCCGTAGAAGCGGATCATGTTGCATTCCAACAGCGCCGGGCCGCCGCCGTCGCGGGCGCGACGGATGATCTCGCCCGCCGCCTCATGCACCGCGAACAGGTCGGTTCCGTCCACCGTGACGCCCGGCATGCCAAAGCCGGTGGCGCGGTCCACATAGCTGTCGCAGGACACCGCCCATTCCATCGCCGTGGATTCGGCGTAGCCGTTGTTTTCGACGACGAAGACCACCGGCAAATTCCACACGGCGGCCAGATTCAGGCTTTCCAGAAAGGTGCCCTGGTTCGACGCGCCGTCGCCGACGAAGGTGATGCCGACGCCGCGATCCCCGCGCACCTTGGCCGCCAGCGCCGCGCCGCAGATCAGCGGGGCGCCAGCCCCCAAAATGCCGTTGGCCCCCATCATGCCCTTGGACAGATCGGCGATGTGCATGGAGCCGCCCTTGCCCCGGCAGGCCCCGGTCGAACGGCCATAGATCTCCGCCATCATGGCGTGAACGTCCACGCCCTTGGCGATGCAGTGGCCATGCCCGCGATGGGTCGAGGCGATGCGGTCGTTGTCGTTCAGATGCATCATGATGCCGGTGGCGCAGGCCTCCTCCCCGGCGTAGAGATGGACGAATCCGGGAATGTCGCCCTTGGCGAAATCAATGTGCAGGCGCTCTTCAAAATCACGGATCGTCCGCATGGTGCGGTAGGCTTTGAGAAGATCGTCCTTGCTCAACGGAAAGGGATTCTCGGACACGGTGGTTCTCCCTGCGGTGTGGTGGTTTGGGCGCGCGTTGGTGGTTAAAAATCCGCCGAGACCGGCGCCGGGGCGTCGGTGAACAGGCGGTTCTGGGCGGCGAAGCGCATGCAGCCGCTGACATCCACAGTGCGAAAGGCGTGGTCGCGCAGCGTCAGCGACAGCCGGTCGCGGGTGGTGAAGGAAATCTCGCGCTCGCCGTCCAGCGCGATGGAGCCGGACGTGACCTCCGGCACAAAGGCGACGTCGGCGGGCATCCGCCGCCAATCGGTGACGCCGATGGACGCCATCATCCCCGGCGCGATCGGCGCGCGCAAAAGGGTTCCGCCGTCGGTCGGCGCCCGCCCGGCGGACGACAGCCGCACCATCAGCCCGCCGCTCTCGTCGCGGGCGACGGGTTCGAGCAGCCCGGCGATGGCCGACATGCCGATCACCTCGGGATCGGCGAAGGTCACGTAGAGTTCGCGGAAATTTTCGGTGCGCCACAGGGCGCGCGCGCCGATGTAACGCTCCGTCACCAACGCCACATCGACCAGCGCCAGATCGGTCGTCGCGCCGTCGTTGATCGACACGTCGATCCGCTTGTTGCCGCGAAAGGCGATGTGGGGCGGCACGCGGCCCGTCACCGCCAACCCGGTCGCCAAGCCGGTGATGGTCGGTTCGCGATGATCGGGAAAGGCGTTGTTGGTGCCGGTGGAAATCCCGGCGATGGGCACCGCGCCGCATTCGGCGGCGACCGCCCGGTGGGTGCCGTCGCCGCCCAACACGACGATGGCCGCCGCCCCGGCCAAACGCATCTCGCGCGTCGCCCGATGGGTGTCGGCGACGGTTCCGGTGATCGGCATGGCGACCGCGTGGATGGCCGGATAGAGATCGTCGCCCTGGGCGCGCGCCCGCGCCAACCCGCGTTCGACGTGGGTGCGGATGCCGCCATGTTCCGGCATCATCAGCACGTCGGCGACGCCGCAGGCGCGCAGCGCCGCCAGCACCCGCAGCAGGATGTTCGCCCGATCCGTGACCTGAAGGCTGGTCGCGTTGGCGACGACCCGGCGGATGTCCCGCGCGGACACTGGATTGGCGACGATGCCGACGACCGGAGCCACGATGGCGTTCCCTCGATGCGTGAATGTCGAGGGAGCAATCGCAAGCGGCGTGCCAGACCGTCCGTTTATCAAATCATCGCTGCTTTCAACGGTTTCGTCGCGCCCGGCGCGGCGCGGCGGCGCGTCACCTGTGGCGCGACCTGTTGCGCCGCCGCTGCAACAGGTGTGGCGCGCCTCACCCCTGTCGCGTCACCTGTTGCGCCCTCAATCCTGTCGATGCGGCGCGACGATTCCGAAGCGGCGCATCTGCCGGTGGACGGTCGAGCGATCCACCCCCAGCGCCCGCGCCGCCGCCGACACGTTCCAGTGATGGCGGCGCAGGGCGTCGCGCAGACGGGCGGCGGGTTCCTCCTCGTCCAGCGGCGCAGGCGCAAACGCAGGCGGCGGCGGGGAGGCGGTCGGCGCCTCGTGACCGGGCCACGCCTTGACCAGCCCGCTGCGCTGCACCGGGTCGGGGATGTCGGCCAGATCAATCAGCCCGTCGGCGCACACGGCGCAGGCGTAATCCAGCGCGTTCACCAACTCGCGCACATTGCCCGGCCAGCCATGGGCGCGCAGCGCCGCCCGCGCCTCCGCCGTCAGGCAATAGTCCACGCCGTCACGCTTGACCCGTTCGGTCAGCAAACGGTCGATCAACCAATCGAGATCGCCGCGTTGGCGCAGCGGCGGCACGGTGAACACCGCGCCGTTGAGACGAAAGTACAAGTCGTCGCGGAAGCGTCCGGCCTTGACCAGCTCGATCAAATCGCGGTGGGTCGCGCCGATGACGCGAATGTCGACCGACACCGCCTTGGTCCGGCCAATCGGCGTCACCTCCCGTTCAGCCAGCACGCGCAGCAGCCGGGTTTGCGCCGACAGCGGCATGTCGCCGATTTCGTCCAGGAACAGGGTGCCGCCGTCGGCCTCCAAAATCAGCCCCTTCTTGCCGCGCGCCGTCGCCCCGGTGAAGGATCCCGGCTCATAGCCGAACAGCTCGCTTTCGATCAGCGCCTCGGGCAGGGCCGCGCAATTGATGGCGACGAAGGGCTTGGCGGCGCGGACGCTGGCGCGGTGCAGGGCCTTGGCGAAATGCTCCTTGCCGGTGCCGGTTTCGCCGTGGATCAGCAGGCTCATCCGGGTGTTCACCAGCTTGGCGGCGCGCGTCAGCACGGCTTTCAACGCCGGGTCGCCGCCGGAAATCGCCCGCAACGGCTCCGGCAGCGGGCCGCCGTCGCCGCTGTGGGCGCGCGGCAGGCTGGCGGCGGGCGGCGGCATCGCCTGGGCGAACAGCGGCAGGCCGCTGCGGCGCAGGCGCAAGGCGCGCTGGTCGGTCGGCAGGGCGCGGACGAAGCGGGTCAGATCCTCCACCTCGCAATCGAACAGTTCGGCGAAGGAGCGGCCCAACGGCGATTCGCCCGCCTCCGGCGTCAGCAAACAGCGGGCCTTGTTGTTGAAACCGATGATCTTGCCGCCGCCGTCCAGCGCGATGACGCAGTCGGGATCGACCTCCGCAAACTCCTGCGAGGCCGACAGCTTCACCACCCAATCGCGGCGGAAATTGTTGTAAAGATTGGCGTTCTCGATTTTGTGGACGTAGGACTTGACCATCTGGAGCGCCAGATATTGGCTGATTTTCGGCTCCGGCGAATGCAGGGCGGAGATGTCGAGCACAGCGGCCAACTCCCCGCCGCTTTCAAACACCGGGGCCGAGGTGCAGGTCAGCGGAATGTGCGTCGTGTCGAAATGGTCGGTCTGGTGGACGGTCAACGCCTCCCCCGTCGCGATGCAGGTGCCGACGGCGCAGGTGCCCGCATGCTCCTCGTTCCAATCAGACCCCAGATACAGACCGGCGCGGCGCAAATGATTGTCAAAGGTCGGGTCGCCGATGAAATCCACCGTCACGCCGTTGCTGTCGGTCAACAGCAGCACATAGCCCATGCCCGCGACCTGCCGGTACAGCGCCTCCAACCCAAAACGGGCCATGCGGAGAAACTCGTCCATCGCGTCGCGGTGAACCCGCAGCCGTTCCTGCGGCAGAATGCGGGCCTCGCGCCCGATGGTCGGATCCAGCCGGTGATCGACGACGCAGCGCCGCCACGACGCCTCGATGATGGGATCGCGGTTGGACGCGACGCCGCCGGAAACACGGACCAATTCGTCAATGTGCGCCGTGCGCGCGCTGTTCATCGCCGGGCCACCCGCTGACAGTCGGTTGCGCCAACCAACAGATTGGCGCGTACACTAGCAACCGCCAGCCCTTGAACGCAACATGTGCCAAAGCATCAGAGCGCTCCTGAACCGAAGGTGATAGGCGACCGACTGGGACCGAAGGTGATAGGCGACCGACCGGCGTTTACGCCTTTCCCAGCCCAAGCTGGGCGTGGCGTCCGGGATGGCTGCGGCGCAGGGCGGCGGCGCGGACCAGACCCAGCAGCATGGCCAGCGGCAGCAAGGCCGGAATGGCCCAGGACAACGCCCCGTCGGACCCCGTCAGCACGTTGAAATGCACGATGGCGAGGATCAGCACGGCGGCCAGCAGCAGCCCCGACACAGCGGGCAGGATGATGGCGCGCAGGGCGCCTTCGCTGCGGTTGGTCATCTTGCGGAAAAACAGGATCACCGCGACCGACGTCATGGTCATCAGCGCGATGACGCACAGCGTCGCCAGATTGGTCAACCAGGAGAACAGCGTCAGCACCGGATCGGAACCGCTGACAACGAAGGCGGTCATGACGACGAAGGCGATGGCGGTTTGCAACACCGATCCGGCGTGCGGGCTTTGATGCACCGGGTGGGTTTGCCCAAGGATTTCCGGCAACAGCCCTTCCCGGCCAATCGAGTAGAAATAGCGGGCCGCCGAATTGTGGAAGGCCAGCAGGGCGGCGTAGACGCTGCTGACCAGCAGGGCGCTCATCGCCGCCGTCAGCCAGGGACCGGCGTAACGATCCGACAGGGTGAAGGTGAAGGTCGTCGGGTCGGGCAGGCCGGAAATCGTCTCCACCACCTTGTCGGCGCCGACGCCGACGATCAGGCACCAGATCGAAAAGGTGTAGAAGCCGCCGATCAGCAGCACCGAAATGTAGGTCGCCAACGGGATGGTGCGTTCGGGATTCTTGGCCTCCTCTCCATAGATCGTCGTCGCTTCAAAACCGACGAAGGAGGCGAAGCAGAACAGCAAGCCGATGGCGGGCGCGCCGCTGAACAGCGCCGGCAGGGTGAAGGAGACGGTCGTCAACCCCTCCGCCCCGTGGCTTTTCAGGATGAACAGGTCGAGCAGGAAAACGACGACATACTCGCCGATCACCAGCAGCGCCAGAATCTTGGCCGACAAATCGACTTGCCGATAGCCGAAGATGGCGACCGTGACCATGGCGGAATAGGCCCAGACCCACCAGGGCAGATCAACGCCGATCATGTCCTTCATGAAGGCGGCGGTGGCCACGCCGTGCAGACCGTACAGCCCCACCTGCATCGCGTTGTAACCGAGAATGGCCAGCGCGGCGGCGGCGGCCCCCATTTGCCCGCCGCACCCCCGCGCGACAAAGGCGTAAAAACCGCCCGCGTGGGTGACGTGGCGGGCCATGGCGGTGTAACCCGCCGAGAACATCAGCAAAATACCGATGACGGCCAGCAGCAGCGACGGGGTTCCCGGCCCGTTGCCCAGCATCATGCCGATGGGCAGCCCGCCCGCGATGGCGGCGAGCGGCCCGGCGGCGGAAATTACGAAGAAAACGATGAAGCCGACGCCAAGGGCGCCTTTCCTCAATTCGTTGTTGGAAGCACTTCCCTGGACCGATGTCGTCATTGGAACCTCTCCAAACGAGCCGGACCGCAGAGGCGGACTCGGCAAATGGCGCACGAAGGCGAGAGGCGCAGAGATTCCGGCGGATCGCTGTGGAGCAATGTTCGCCGGTCCTGCCGTTCATTGTTTGGCGGCTTGGCCGCGTTTTTTTTGAGGCCGCCCCCGATCCGGGATGGACGGATCGGGGGCGCCGGTTGGATCGCACGGCTTGCGGGCGGGGCGCGCTCCCACCCGCAAACGGGGGGAATGGTCAAACGACGGCGAAGTAATTCTTGGTGAAGACGGGGGTTTCGACCCGCCACAGGATCGGCGCGCCTTTTTGGATGAACCAGGCGTCGCCGGGCTGGTAGGTCTGGCTCTGGCCGGTGCTCTCGTCGGTCAGGGTGACGGTTCCCTCGACGACGACGGCGTGTTCGGTGAAGGGGTAGACCATGCGGAAGACGCCCTGCGTGCAGGAAAACCAACCGCAGCTCACCGGCGCGTCGGGCGCGCCATGCTCCATCTTGCCAAAGGCCTTGACCTCGCCTTCAAGAATGGTGGAGCCGAGATCGGCGACCGTGCCCCAGGCGTCAAGATTGGCGGGCGGCTGGCCGGGTTTGATCGGAAGCATGAGACATCCTTTATCGTGATGGTGGTTGGGGTTATGGTCGAAAGGCTACGGCATTCACCCATCTTCGGTTTAGGCAACTCATTGGAAGAAAAAGAACTTTTCTCCGTCATTCCCGCGAAGGCGGGAATCCAGACTTACCCACAGAGTTCGTCTGGCAAACTCTGGATCCCCGCCTTCGCGGGGATGACGGGAAAGCCTTTTTATTTCAGTTGGTTGCGGCAAGAAAAAGATGTGTGAACGCCGTAGGGTCGAAACGGGGATCAGCGGCGACCGTTGAAGAAGCCCGACAGTTGGTGCCAGGTCTTGGCCGCCGACATGACGGCGGGGCGCAGATGGTCCTTGCCGAAAATGCTGACATGCGGGATGGAACTCATCAGGTCGTAACGCTCCGACCCTTCGCTCATCCCCTCGGCCAGCACCTTGCACACGATGTGGCTGGGGGTGACGCCGAAGCCGGAATAGCCCTGGACGTAAAAGGCGTTGGGACGTCCCGGCAAGGTTCCGATCTGTGGAAACAGGTTGGCCGAGCAGGCCATCGGCCCGCCCCAGGCCAGATCAATCTTCACGTCGGCGAGGTAGGGGAAAATCTTCAGCATCCGCGCCCGGTTCCACGCCGCCAGATCGCCCGGCACATAATCGACGAAATCGGTGGCGGCGCCGAAGAGCAGGCGGTTTTCGTTGGTGATCCGGTAGTAATCGATCACCGGGCGGATGTCGCTGTAGGCCCCCCGGATCGGGCTGATTTTCAGACACAGCTCGTCGGACAGCGGTTCGGTCGCCATCTGGAAGGCGTAAGTGTTGATCGTCTTCGGGGCGATGGACGGTTCCATCTTGTTGAGGAAGGAATCGCAGGCCCACAGCAGCTTCGACGCGCGGACGCTGCCCGCGTTGGTGCGCACGGTGATCCGCGACCCGTACTCCACCGCGATCACCGGGCTGTTTTCAAAGATGCGCGCGCCGTGGCCGGTCAGCGCCTTGGCCTCGCCCAGCAGCAGATTCAGCGAATGGACGTGGCCGCCGCCCATATGCTTCAAGGCGGCGCGGTAGGCGGTCGAGCCGACGACGTCCTGCACGCGCGCGCCGCTGACCAGTTCGATGTCCTCGGCGGGCGCGACCTGCTGGAATTCCTTCTGCCAGACCTTCAGGGTGTTTTCCTGCCGCTCGTTGAAGGCGAGATAGCCGTAGCCGTTGCGGAAATCGGCGTCGATGCCGTACCGGGCGATGCGCGACTGGATGATGCCGGCGCCCAGATTGGCGATGGCGAACAGCGTCTCCATCCCCTTCGGCCCGACATGTTTCTTCACCTTTTCCAGATCATGGCCAATGCCCGCCATCACCTGCCCGCCGTTGCGGCCCGTGCCGCCATAGCCCAGATGCCGGGCCTCCAGCACGACGATGTTGGCGACGCCCTTTTCGGCAAGCTCCAGGGCGGTGTTGATGCCGGAAAAGCCGCCGCCGATCACCACCACGTCGGCGTCCAAATCCTGCGTCAGGCGCGGAAAGGCCAGATCATATTTCCGCGTCGCCGTGTAGTAGTTCCGGGAATCGAGCGTGTTCATCGGATGTGTCATGGTGGCCGTCTTTCCGCGTGACGAACCCCGACGAACCGCAGCGCGCGCGTTCCGCCGCCTGCGTGTTCCCGTGGGTGATCGGGTTTTGAACATGGCCACAGGATGGCGCCGTCGCCCGACGCCGACTTGATCCTATGCGCCAATAATTTGATAATCAGCGCCACTGTGCGAGTTTTATAGGCGACAACATTTCAAGCCTATTTTTTAGGCAATTTCGGCGTCGCCCTTGGCGCCGCTCGCCCCAGCGCTCACCCCGGCAGGGCGACGCAGACCGATTTGGTTTCCAAATAATGCTCCAGCACGGCGCGGCCATGCTCGCGCCCGATGCCGGATTCCTTGAAGCCGCCAAAGGGCATGGCCGGGTCCAGCACATTGTGGGTGTTGACCCAGACGGTTCCCGCCTTCAGCCGCGCCGCCACGCTGTGGGCGACGCCAAGGTCGCGCGTCCACACCGACGCCGCCAGCCCGTAACGGCTGTCGTTGGCGCGCGCGACGACTTCGTCCAGATCGCGGAAGGGCAGGGCGACGGCGACCGGGCCGAACACCTCGTCCCGCACGATCTCCATGTCGTCGCGCGTGTTGACGAGCAAGGTCGGCTTGACGAAAAAGCCCGGCCCGGCGACCGGCGCGCCGCCGCTCAACGCCTCGGCCCCATCGGCCAGCGCCCGCTCGACGAAGCCGAAGACGCGGGCCTGCTGCTTGGCCGAGATGACCGGGGTGATCTGGCTTTCCGGGTCCAGGCCGCCGCCCAGCCGCAGCGACGACGCCACGCCCGCGATGTCGGCGACGACGCGGTCGAAAATGTCGGCGTGGATGTACAGCCGCGACCCACAGGTGCAGACCTGCCCCTGGTTGAAGAAAACGCCAAGATTGGCCGCCAAGCCGGGATGGGCCGGATCCATGTCGGGGAACATAATCATCGGCGATTTGCCGCCCAACTCCAACGTGAAGCGGGCCATGCGGGCGACCGCCGCCGCGCCGACCTGCCGCCCGATCTCGGTCGATCCGGTGAAGGCGATCTTGTCCACGCCGGGATGCGCGGTCAACGCCGCCCCGGCGACCGCCCCAACGCCGGTGACGACGTTGACGGCGCCCGGCGGCAAGCCCGCCTCCAGGCACAATTCGCCCAACCGCAGGGCGGTCAGCGGCGTTTCGTCGGCGGGCTTCAACACCACCGTGCAGCCGGTGGCCAGCGCCGGGCCGATCTTCCAAACCGCCATCAGCAGCGGGAAGTTCCACGGCACGATGGCCCCGACGACGCCGACCGGCTCGCGCCGGGTGTAGGCGTGAAAGCGGGTTCCCGGCGGCACGCCGATGGAGACGTCCAGCGTGCTGCCTTCGATCTTCGTCGCCCAACCGGCCATGTAGCGCAGGAAATCCACCGACGCCCCGACCTCAAGGGCGCGGGACAAAGTGATGGATTTGCCGTTGTTGACGGTTTCCAACTGCGCCAGCTCTTCGCCGTGGCGCTCGATCAAATCGGCCAGCCGCAACAGAAGCCGTTCGCGGTCCACCGGACGCGCTCGCGCCCAATCCCCCTCCAGCGCCCGGCGGGCGGCGCGGACGGCGGCGTCCACGTCCGCCGCGCCGGCGGCGGGAACCTGGGCCACGGGCTGGCCGGTGGCCGGATCATGCACGGTCATGACGGCGTTCGAGACCGCCATCGGGCGGTCCGCCCCAACGATCAAAGCGTGGCGGCGGGCCAAAAATTCGACGACGGCGGGGGACAGGCGGCTGTCGTGCGACAGCGGCGCGGAATGCTGATCCATGGCGGTCACGGTTTCCCAAGGGCGTTGGCGGCGCGCGGCGATTGCTGCGGTCGCGGAAAGCGGTAAGGACGGATTATTCTTGCGGATCGCGACCGTCAGCGCCCGACCAAAGACGCCATATCCTTGACTTTCCGCGCCACCGCGCGCGCGGGTCAAAAACGCCGGACGTCAGGGCGTCGCCCCACGCCCCCGCGCGTCTTTCCGGTAGGCGGAGGGCGTCTGGCCGAACCAGCGGCGGCAGGCGCGGGTGAAGCAGGCGCCGTCGGCGTATCCCAGAATGTGGGCGATTTCCGTCACCGACAGGTCGGTGTCGGCCAGATAGGTTTCGGCCATCGTCCGGCGCTTGTCCTGCTTGATCGCGCCAAAGCTTTCGCCGGATTTCTGCAAGGCGCGTTGCAGGGTGCGGGCCGACACGCCGACGGCGCGCGCCGCCTTGTGGACGCCGACGGCGCCGCCTTCGGGCCGATGGTCGGACAGGATGCGGCGCACCTCATCCTCCATCGAGCGCACCGGCATCGCCCGTTCCAGCAGGGTGCGGAGATACTGCTCGACGATGGGGCTGACCCGGCGGTCCATCAGGTTTCCGGCGATGGCGAGGTCGCTGGCCGGAAAGATCAGGCTGTTGACGCCCTGGTCGAAATAGAGCGGCGCGCCGAAAAACCCGTCATGCGCCTGTCGGCTGAGTGGGGCGCTGTGCTCGAAATGGACCTCCAGCGGGCGCCAACTGTTGCCCGCCATGGCGCGCATCAGCGTCGTCACCATCGCCAACGAATAGTCGGCGTCCTGGCGGCGGCGGCGGATGCGCGCGTCCTCGATCCGGTAATGGAAGACGCAGGTCGGGCCATCCTGCGCGATGCGGCTGGTGGTCGCCTGCTGCGCCAAGCCGATGTAGTCGATGAAGCCCTTCAGCGCCGTCCCGATGGTGGGGGAGCTGATGAACAGCAGGCCGATGGGGCCAAGGGTGAAGGGGGTGATGTCGCGCGCGGCGAACAGGCCGAAATTGGGATCGCCGAAATGGGCGGCGGCCCCCTCGAACGCCTCGACATACTGGCGCAGCGGAATTTCCCGGCAGGGATCGGCCAGCATCGCTTCCGACAGGCCATAGCGCCCCAACAGCGCGTCGGGGGATTGCCCCCGGCGCTTGATGGAATCGACCAGGGGCTGCATGACCGTGGCCCAGGTTTTCGGCTCGCGGTCGGAGGGCGGGGATGGCGGCAAAGGGCGGAACCATGGCGGGCGGGCGTGTCGCCAAGATTATGGCGTCATCGGCGACCGCCATCAAACAGGATGTGGGGCAGGATCAGGGAAGGCCGGACCATCCAGGGCAATTGTTTGAACCATCGAGACAGAATAAGCCCCTCTCCCGCAAGGGGAGAAGGGCTTTCTTCGATGCGCAACCGTTCAAGCGATTGCCCAGCCGATCAGACGCCGAGCTTGGGCACCGCGTGGGTGTCGAGCGCGACGCAGATGTTCTTGGTTTCCATATAGAAATCAAAGCTGTAATCGCCGCCGTCGCGGCCGATGCCGCTGGCCTTCATGCCGCCGAACGGGGTGGGCAGGTGGCGGTTGTTTTCCGAATTGATCCACACCATCCCGGCGTCGAGCTTCAAGGCGACGCGGTTGGCCCGCCCGACGTCGCGCGTCCACACATAGCCGGTCAGGCCATAGGGAATGTCGTTGGCGATGGCGACCGCGTCGGCCTCGTCCTCAAAGGGAATGGCGGTCAGGACCGGGCCGAAAATTTCCTCCTGCGCGACGCGCATGCGGTTGTTGGCGTTGGTGAACAGGGTCGGGCGGACGTAATGGCCGTCGGTCCCCAGCTCTTCGGCGCGGACGCCGCCGACCTTCACCGTCGCCCCATCCTCCCGCGCGATGGCGCAATAGCCCAGCACCTTGTTCAGGTGACGCTCGTGCACCAGCGGGCCGACCTCGGTCGCCGGATCCAGCGGGTGGCCGACCTTGATGCGGGCGACCCGCTCGGCCAGACGCTCGACGAAGGAATCATGGACGCCGCGCTGGACCAGCAGGCGCGACGACGAGGTGCAACGCTGGCCGTTCAGGCTGTAGATCATGAAGACCACGGCGTCGAGCGCCCGGTCCAGATCGGCGTCGGCGAACACGATGACCGGATTTTTGCCGCCCAGCTCAAAATGCACGCGCTTCAGCGTCGGCGCGCCCTGGGCCATGATGTGGCTGCCGGTGGAGGATTCGCCGACGAAGGCCACCGCCTTGATCGCCGGATGCTCGGTCAGGGTCTTGCCCGCCTCTTCGCCCAAGCCGTTGACCAGATTGACCACGCCCGCCGGGACGCCCGCCTCGGTCATGATTTCGGCCAGCAGCATGGCGGTCAACGGACTCCATTCGGCGGGCTTGTGAACCACCGTGCAGCCGGCGGCCAGCGCCGGGGCGATCTTCCAGGTGGACAGCATGAAGGGCGTGTTCCACGGCGTGATGACCGCCACCGGCCCCAGCGCCTGGCGCAGGGTGAGGTTCAGATGCGTCTCGGTCGGCAGCGACAGGCCGTTGGCGGCGTCGGGCGCGCGGTCGGCGAAGAAGCGGAAATTCTCCGCCGCGCGTTCGGCGGCCTTGCTCATGAAGCGGATCGGCTGGCCGCTGTCCAGGCTCTCCAACAGGGCGATGTCCTTGGCGCGGGCCAGGATGCCGTCGGCGACCTTGTGCAGGATGCGCTTGCGCTCCGTTCCCGGCAGGGCGGCCCAGGCGGGGAAGGCGCGTTCGGCGGCGCTGGCCGCCGCGTCCACGTCGGCGGCGTCGCCCGCATGGACCTGGTTGATGACGCCGCCGTCAATGGGCGACAGATTGTCGAACAGCTTGCCCGACCGACCGGGAACCTCCCGCCCGTCGATGAAATGGCCAAGCGGCTTGGCGCGGAAGCGGGCGAGCAGGGTTTCGGCGGCGGCGAGATTCGAGTCAAAGGCGCTGGTCATGGCGTTTCACTCCTCATGGGGCTTAGAGCCGGTGTTTTTGGGGTGTTGGCCGCGCAAAGCCCGCGCCGACCGTTGGTCTGGGGTTGGCGCTTTTGATTGCGGCGTTAATATTTAACATGTTATATAAATCGGCGCCGCAGGGTGTCAAGCGGTTTTGCATCTTGCCTTCACCGCGTTATCCTGCGGCGCGTCATCCTCGACAGACATGGACCAGGGCCTTGGGCAGACCACCATCCAAACGAACCGCATCGACCGCCGCTGGAACCTCCATTGGAACCGCCGCGCCGGAACGGGGCGCCGCCGACGCGCCGCGCGGGGAGATCCGCGCCTTCCGGCGTTCCTTGCCGATGGCGTTGCTGAAGGCGCGCGAAGCGGTGATGGGCCGTTTCCGTCCGATCCTTCACGCTCAGGATCTGACCGAACAGCAATGGCGCGTGCTGCGCGCCCTGACCACGGCGGAGGAGTTCCGGGCGGGCGAGTTGGCGCGGGTCAGCAGCATCAGCATGCCCAGCCTGTCGCGCATCCTGCGCGCGCTGGAAAAGCGCGCGTTGATTCAGCGCGGGGTGGAGGACAAGGATCTGCGCGCCGCGCAAATCTCCATCACCGCCAGCGGACGCGAACTGATCGCCCTGATCGCCCCGCACAGCGAACGCCGTTACGCCGACATCACCGCCGCCTTTGGCGAGGACCGTCTGGCGACCCTGTACGGCCTGCTGGACGAGCTGACCGCCTGCCTGAACGACGGCGCCGAAGCGCCGCCGGAGGATGAGGAGTAGGGGCGGCCCTCCTACAAACCACCCATGCACAGGTATTTGATCTCCACATAATCCTCGATCCCGTATTTCGAGCCTTCGCGCCCGAAACCGGATTGCTTGACGCCGCCGAAGGGGGCGACGGCGGTGGAGATCAGGCCGGTGTTGACGCCGACCATGCCATATTCCAGCGCCTCGCCCACCCGCCAGACGCGGGCGGCGTCGTGGGTGAAGAGATAGGCGGCAAGGCCGTAATCGCTGTCGTTGGCCATCCGCACCGCCTCGGCCTCGTCGGTGAAGCGGACCAGCGGGGCGACGGGGCCGAAGATTTCCTCCACCGCCACCCGCATCGACGGGGCGACGTCGGTCAGCACCGTCGGCGCGAAGAAGGTTCCGCCCAGCGCGTGGCGTTGGCCGCCGATGGCGACGCGCGCGCCCGCCGCCACGGCGTCGGCGACCAGTTCCTCCACCTTGGCGACGGCGGGGGCGTCGATCAGCGGGCCTTGCTGGGTCGCCGGATCCAACCCATCGCCGACGGTCAGCGCCGCCACCGCTTCCGTCAGCTTGGCGGCGAAGCGGTCATACACCCCGTCCTGCACCAGAAAGCGGTTGGAGCAGACGCAGGTCTGGCCCGAATTGCGGTATTTTGAGGCGAGCGCCCCCGCCACCGCCGCGTCCAGATCGGCGTCGTCAAAGACGATGAAAGGGGCGTTGCCGCCCAACTCCATCGACAGGCGCTTGACCGTCCCGGCGCTCTGGGCGATCAGCAGGCGGCCAATTTCGGTCGATCCGGTGAAGGTCAGCTTGCGCACCACCGGGCTGGCCGTCAGGACCGCGCCGATGGCCCGCGCCCGCCCGGTGACGACCGACAGCACGCCCGCCGGAATCCCGGCGCGTTCGGCCAGCACCGCCAGGGCCAGCGCCGACAGCGGCGTCTGTTCGGCGGGCTTGACGATCATCACGCAGCCCGCCGCCAGCGCCGGGGCCACCTTGCGGGTTATCATCGCCGCCGGGAAATTCCAGGGCGTGATGGCGGCGCAGACGCCGACCGGCTCCTTCACCACCACGATGCGGCGGTCGGCCTGCGGGGCCGGGATGACGTCGCCGTACAGCCGCTTGGCCTCCTCCGCGAACCATTCGACGTAGGAGGCGGCGTAGTCGATTTCCCCGCGCGCCTCGGCCAGCGGCTTTCCCTGCTCCAGCGTCATCAGAATCGCCAGATCCTCGCGGTTCTCGACGATCAGCTCGAACCAGCGGCGCAGCAGGGCGGAGCGCTGGGCGGCGGTGCGGGCGCGCCACGCCGGAAAGGCGGCTTGCGCGGCGGCGATGGCGCGTTCGGTTTCAGCCTCGGCGCAGCGCGGGACATGGGCGATGACGGCCCCGGTCGCCGGGTTGGTCACGGCGACCCGCTCGCCGCTGTCGGCCTCGATCCAGGCTCCGGCCAAGAAGCAGCGTTCGCGAAGAAGATCGCGGTCGGTCAGAACGGTCATTGGGCAAGATCCTTGGGATAAGGAAGCGGTCAGTACCCGCCGCCGGGCGGCGTCGACGCGGGCGGGGCGTCCGTTTGCGGGTCGCGGAAGCGGGCGGCCAAGGCCGAGGCGGCGCGGGCGTAAAGCGTCGTGTCCACCCCGACGCCGACGAACAGCGCGCCCGCCGCCAAATAGGCGCGCGCGACAGTCTCGTCGGTGGCCAGCACGCCGGGGGCCTTTCCGGCCTGACGGACGCGGGCCATGCCCTGTTCGATAGCGGCGCGCACGGTCGGGTGGTTCGGCTGGCCGCGCAACCCCATTGAGGCCGACAGATCCGCCGGGCCGAAAAACACGCCGTCCACGCCGGGGACGGCGGCGATGGCGTCGAGATTCTCCAGCCCGCGCAGGCTTTCCACCTGGACCAGCAGGCAAATCTCCGCGTCGGCCTCCGCCAGATAGTTGGGGACGCGGTTCCAGCGCGAGGCGCGGGCCAGCGCGCTGCCGACGCCGCGCAGGCCGTCGGGCGGGTAGCGGGTGGCGGCGACCAGCGCGGCGGCCTGTTCCGCCGTCTCCACCATCGGAATCAGCAGCGTCTGCACGCCCAGATCCAGCATCTGCTTGATGAGCGCCGTGTCGCCGATCACCGGGCGGACGATGGGGTGGCTGGTCGGGTAGGCGGCGATGGCCTGCAATTGGGCGAGCACGCCGCGCAGATCGTTCGGCGCGTGCTCCCCGTCGATCAGCAACCAGTCGAAGCCGGAACCGGCGGCGATTTCGGCGCAATAGGCGTCGGCCAGCCCCAGCCACAGGCCATATTGCGGTTGGCCCGCCGCCATCGCCCGTTTGAACATGTTTTCCGGTGTCTTCATGACGGCGCCGTCTCCCTCAGACAAAGCGGAAGGCGATGGACCCGAAGGGGCCATAATCGCAATGAAAGGTGTCGCCGGACCGCGCCGGAACGGGACGGGTGAAGGATCCGGCCAGCACGATTTGCCCCGGCTCCAACGCCACGCCATGGGGGGCGTATTTGCGGGCGAGCCAGGAAACGCCGTTGGCCGGGTGGTTCAGCACCCCCGCCGCCACGCCGGTTTCCTCGATCACGCCGTTGCGGTGGAGCAGCGCGGCGGCCCAACGCAGATCGCTGTCGAGCGGGCGCATGGGCCGTCCGCCCATGATGATTCCGGCGTTGGCCGCGTTGTCGGAAATCGTGTCCATGACCTTGCGCGGGCGCTTGGACTCCGGGTCAACGCGGTGGCAACGGGCGTCGATGATCTCCACCGCCGGAATCACGTAATCGGTCGCCGTCAGCACGTCAAACAGGGTGACGTTCGGCCCCTCCAACCGGCTTTTCAGGATGAAGGCCAACTCGACCTCGACCATCGGCGCGATGAAACGGTCGAGCGGGATGTCGCCGCCGTCGGCGAAGATCATGTCGTCGAGCAGCGCGCCGTAATCCGGCTCCGTGATTTGCGAGGATTGCTGCATGGCGCGCGAGGTCAGGCCGATCTTGTGCCCGACCAGTTTGCGCCCCTCGGCGATTTTGGCGGCGACCCAACAGCGTTGGATGGCGTAGGCGTCCTCAATGGTGATCTCGGGATGGTCCAACGAGATCTGGCGGGTCGGCGCGCGGGTCTGTTCGGCTTGGTGCAGACGGGCGGCGGCGGCCTGGATGGCGTCTTGGCTCAGCATCGGATGCGCGTCCTTACTTCTTGTAGCGGGAATGGATGTTGTTCTGCTTCCAGGTTCCAGCCTCGCTGAACTCCTGGATTTCCAGCGACAGGGCCAGGAAGCGACGGGCGAACAGCGCGGCGAAATGCTCCGTCACCATGGCGAACAGGGCGTCGCCCGCCGCCTGTTTCTGTTCCGCCGTGCGCCCGGCCCCGATCTTCAGCGTCAGATGGACGAAGGCGTCGTCCGCCGCGCCGTCGGCGACGCAATAGTCGGTCAGACGAATGGCGCGCGACCGGATGCCGCCGATGGGAAACACCCCGTTCTGCGCGATCAGCACGGCGTTGGCCTTGCGCAACAGATCCGGGATGGCGGCCTCCTCGGCCAGATTGTCGGTGTGTTCGACGATGAGATGGGGCATCGCGGGGCGCGCCTTTTCGTTGGGGAAGAGTCGGGGTTCAGGGCGCGATTGCCCCCTCCCCAACCCTCCCCCGCGTTGCGGGAGAGGGAGTCGGAACGCTTGTTTGCGAGCGGCGGAGTTCCCTCTCCCGCTGACAAGCGGGGGAGGGTTAGGGAGGGGGGTGCGCCCCCGACGCCCTCAGACCGAAAACACCGCGTTGATCTGCCCGGTGCCCGACGACGGGAAATAGGGCGTCACGATGTCCACCGTTCCCTGATATTGGTCCCAGCCCAGCGCGCCGAACAGCATGGCGGTGTCGTGCATGTTGCCTTCGCCCCAACATTTTTCGGCGTACATCGGCAGCATGGCGGTGAAGGTCGCCCAATCGCCCTGTTTCCACAGATCGACGACGCGCAAATCGACCTGCTCCAGGAACGGATCCCACATCTTGTGGAGATACTCCTCCGACACGCCGTTCTGGGCGAAGCGGTGCGACAGCGACCCGCTGGCGAAGATCGCCACCGTGCCGTCATACTCCTCCTCGATCGCCGTGCGCACGGCGCGGCCCAGCGTGGCGCTGTCCTTCAGATCATGCACGGTGCAGAGCGCCGACACCGACACGACCTTGAAACGCTGGTCTTCGTTCATGTAGCGCATCGGCACCAGCGTGCCGTATTCCAGCGTCAAACTCGTGTCGGAATGGGCGCGGGTGCGCACCCCGGCGGCGGTCGCCGCGTCGGCCAGAAGCTGGCCCAGCGCCGGGTTGCCGGGATAGGCGTAGGGCAGATTCTTGATGAAGTGCGGCAGCTCGTTGCTGGTGTAGACGCCCTCGAAAGCGGGGGCGCAATTGACGTGGAAGCCGGAATTGACCAGCCAATGGGTGTCGAACACCACGATGGTGTCCACCCCCAGATCGCGGCAGCGGCGACCGATCTCCTTGTGACCGGCGATGGCGGCGTCGCGGCAGCCCTTGTGCGGGCCGTCCAGCTCCGACAGATACATGGACGGGACATGCGTGATCTTGGCGGCGAGCGCGAGTTTGCCCATGGCGTTCCTCCTGTGGTTTTTAGGCGTTGGTTTTTGGATGGGCGGCTTCAACGGTCGCCGACGATGTGATTCACAAGGCTGCCGACGCCTTCGATCTCCGTGGTGACGACGTCGCCGGGCTTGACGTCCGCCAGCCCGTCCGGCGTGCCGGTCAGGATGACGTCGCCGGGCGACAGGGTCATGATCGACGACAGATAGGCGATCAAGTGCGGCACGTCGAAGATCATGTCGCGCGTGCCGCCGCTTTGCGTCTCCACCCCGTTGACCAGGGTGCGCAGGCGCAGATCCATCGGGTTGGGAATGTCGGCGGCGTCCACCAGCCAGGGGCCGAGCGGCGTGCAGCCGTCGCGGTTCTTCACCCGCAGATTCGGGCGGTAGTAATTTTCCAGATAGTCACGGATGGCGTAATCGTTGGCCACGCTGTAACCGGCCACCACCTCATACGCGCGCTCGCGCGGGACGTCGCGGGCGGTCTGGCCGATGACCACCGCCAACTCGCATTCGTAATGCATGAAAGCGACGCCGGCGGGGCGGCGGGTGCGGGATTGGTGGCCGGTGATGGTGTTCGGCCCCTTCAAAAAAACCAGCGGCGTTTCCGGCGGCTTGAAGGCCAACTCCTTCGCGTGGTCGGCGTAGTTCAGGCCCAGCGCGAAGATCGTGCGCGGCGCGACCGGCGGCAGCCATTCCTCCACCGCGTCGGCGGCGATATGGCGGCCATCCTGCAAACGCAAACCATCGCCGTCGGCGGTCGCCGCGTGGACGACGCCCTCATAGCGGACGCGGGCGTGCTTCATGGCGCGGCTCCCTCGATGGTGATCTCCAGACGGTCGAAGCCGTCAATCTCCAGCGCGACGCGGTCGCCCGGCCCGGCCTGCGGCCCGTTCAACGCGATGCCCAGCGTCAGCGTGTCGCCCGCCCGCAAGGTCATGAAATCGGTGACGTCGGCCAGCAACCGCGCCGCCGGACGGACCAGATCGGACAGGCCGCGTTCGGCGACGACCACGCCGTTGACCACCGTGCGCAGGGTCAGCCGGTCCAGATCAGCAACGCCCTCATAGGGAACCACCGGCCCCATCGGGCAGGAACCGTCAAAACAGCGCTCGCGCACCGGCGGGCGATAAACCACCGGATTGGGCAGGCTGACGTCCAGCACCGGGCGCAGACCGGCGACGGCGTTCAACGCCGTCGCCTCCGCCAGTTGGGTCGCGTCGCGGCCCAGAACCAGGCCCAGCGTCGCGCCCAGCTCCAGCCGATCCGCCCCGCGCGGGATGCGGACGGTCGCGCCGGTCGCCGCGTGGGTGTTGCAGGGCTTGATGTAGAGGATGGGGGCCTTGGGCGGGGCGGCGTAGGGCGGGGCCGTCAGCGCCGCCCCCAACCGTTCCAGCGATGGATGATCGTTCAGGATCACGCCATAGACCATGCCCGACCCATCCAAGGCGACATGTTGCGAACTCATGAGTTTCAACCTCCGATGACGCGGACGAGCCACAGGCACACGCCCGGGCAAAAGACCAGAAGCAGGATGCGCAGCAGGTCCGACGCCAGGAAGGGCAGGACGCCCAGCGCCGTTTCCCGCATCGGCACACCCCGGGCCAGCCGGTTGATGACGTACAGATTCATGCCGACCGGCGGATGGACCAGCCCGATTTCCACAACCATCAAAGCGAGGATGCCGAACCACACCGATTTGTCGGCGACCGACAGGCCGAAGAACTCCAGCCCCATCACCATCGGGTAGAAGATCGGGATGGTCAGCAGGATCATGGCCAGCGAATCCATGACGCAGCCCAGCAGGATGTAGACGCCGATGATGGTGAACAGCACCAGCAGCGGCGGCATCCCGCTGTCGCGCACCCAGGCGGCCAGCTCCACCGGCATTTGCGACACCGCCAACGCCGAATTCAACAGATCGGCCCCGATCAACACCAGGAAGATCATCGCGGTGGCCTGCGCTGCGCCGTACACGCTGGCGACCAGTTGGCGCCAGCGCATGCCGCCCGACAGGATGGCGATGATCCCACAGGCCGCCGCGCCGATGGAGGCGGCTTCGGTCGGGTTGGCCCAACCGTCGTAGATGCCGACGATCACCACCAGAAAGACCAGCGCCACCGGCAGCACGTTGATTTGCGCGCGCAGCCGTTCGCCCCAGGGAACCGGCGCGCTGGCCGGACCGGCGGCGGGGTCGCGCCGGACGATGATCGCGATCACCGCCAGATAGCCGAGCGCGGCGAGAATCCCTGGAACCACGGCGGCGACGAACAGCTTGCCGATGGATTCCTGCGTCAGCACCGCGTAAACGACCAACGGAACCGACGGCGGGATGAGGATCCCCAAGGTGCCGCTGGCCGCGAGCGTGCCGGTCGCCAACCGCCCGGAATAGCCGTGGCGCTGCAACTCCGGCAACGCCACCTGTCCCATGGTGGCGGCGGTCGCCAGCGACGATCCGCAGATCGCCCCGAACGCCGCGCAGGCCGCCGTGGAGGCCATCGCCAAACCGCCGCGCCAATGGCCGATCAACGCGCCCGCCGCCTTGAACAGCGCCTTGGACAGGCCGCCATGAGTGGCGAACTGGCCCATCAGCAGGAACAGCGGGATCACCGACAAATCATAGTTCGACAGCCGGGCGAAGGTCAGGTTGTTCAGGGTGAACAGCAGCGCCGCGCTCTGCCCGCCGTTGATCGTCAGATAGATCCCGGCCCCGGCGATGAACATGGCCACGCCGATGTGAACCCGCAGCGCCAACAGCCCCAACAACCCGCCAAAGCCGATCAACCCAATGGCCGTGCCGCTCATGACCGCGCCTCCGACGTCTGGGGAGCGACCGCAGCGTTCGCCTTCACCGACAAATCCCGCCAGCCGCGCGCCAGGGCGCACAGACCCACCAACGCCAAGCTGGGAATCATGCCCGCCATCGGCAGCCAGATCGGAATGCTCAACAGCGGCGTGACCTCCGCCGCCTCGCGAATGTCCAGCGTCTGAAGCCCGGCGCGCCAGGCCAGCAGCAGGGCGACCAGCCCCAGCAGCAGATCGGACGCCGCGTCCAGGACACGGCGCGCCGCCGCCGGGGCGAATTCCGTGAAGAAATCGACCCGCAAATGCTCGCCCAGCGTGGTGCAGAGCGGCAGAAAGGCCGCCGCCGCGACCGCCGTGCCGACTTGCATCAGTTCGACGTCGCCAGTGATCGGCGCGTTGGCCAGCTTGCGCCCAATGATCGAGACCAGCGACATGCCGATCAAGCCGATGAACACACCCCCGCCGATCAACGCGAAGCCCTTGGCGCTGGACAACAGCAACCACTCGACTCCGCGCGCCGCCGGTTGGTCGGCGGGCAACCCCATGGGTTCCTGCATGATGGGGACACTCCCTTACGGATGGTCAGCGGGCGGCGAGCGCGCGGGCGTCGGCGATCAGCGCCGCGCCGTCCACCCCGCGCGCGCCAATTTCCTTCAACCATTCCTCCTCCACCACGCGGGTGGCGGCGCGCATGGAGTCGTAATCCGCTTGGTTTTGCGTGACGACCATCCCACCCTCCTTCGTGACCTGGAGCTTGGTCGCCGCAATCACGTCATCCCAGACGGCGCCAAAGAGGTCGACCAGAGGGGCGCCGCTGTTTCGGTCAATCACCGCCTTGACGTCGGCGGGCAAAGCCGCGTAGCGGGGCTTGTTCATCAACAAGGCCAGAACCGTGCCGGCGTAGTAAGGCTGACCGTTCGGCGGATCCGCGTGGAACTTGGTGACTTCCTGAAGTTTGGTCGGCGTCACGACCTCCCACGCGGACATCGCGCCGTCGACAACCCCCTTGGAGATCGCTTCCGTCACCTGGGCGGGAGGCATGTTGACCGGCGTGGCCCCCAGGGCGAGCAACGCCTTGGAACTCATGCGGGTCGGCGCGCGCATCTTCAACCCCTTCATGCTCTCCACGCCGTCAATCCGCTTGGCGGCGGTGTGAAAGGTGTCGCCGCCGTTGGAATAGACCGCCAACACCTTGTAGGCGTCGAACTCCTTGACCGCGTGGCGCTCAAAAAAATCCCAGACGGCGCGGCTGCCGGATTTGGCGTCGCGAACGATGAAAGGCAGCTCCATCGTCTCGATGATCGGGAAGCGGCCAGCGGAATAGCCCGGAGCCGTCCACACGATGTCCGCGACGCCGTTCTTGGCGAGATCAACCAATTGCCCGGCCGTGCCGCCCAATTGCAGCGCCGGAAAAATCTGGCATTTGATCTGGCCGCCGGATTCCGCCCCCAGCTTGGCGCACCACGGCTCGATCACCTGCTTTTGCGCCGGGGCGTTGGGCGGCAGGAAATGAGCGATTTTCAGGGTGACGGTTTCAGCGGCGACCGGGCTGGCCGCAAGCAGCGCCGCCAGGGAAAGACCGAGCGGTCCCACCGCGCGTTTCGCATGGGTCATGAGGTTTCCTCCTTGCAGACACACTCGGGGCGAACCGCACGGCGCCTGCTTGTTTGATTTTGATATTAACATGTTAAACATTAACATGTTAATTAGTCAAGCGGATGATCGCCCTTGCCCGCTTTTTTTGACGAGTCTCGTGGATCCGCTTTTGGGAGAAAGGCGGACGCGGAATCGCGCCCGCCGTTTGCGTTCAGCGCCGATACGTCGGATCAACCCGATCGACAATGCGCTGAAGGGCCGCGAACGCGTCTTGGCCCGCGCCGAATTTGGGATTGAAGTTCAGCGAATCCCGCACGCATTTTTCCAGAACCGGCGTCGGAATCGGCGTGGCTTCGCCCATCGACAGCGTTGCAAGTTGAACCTCGCAAGCCCGATTGAACAGCCACATCAAGGAAAGAGCTTGCGGTAAATTGAACCCGATGGTCACGGGGCCGTGATTGCGCAGCATCAGGACCGGCTTGCCCTGCGCGCTGTCCAGGATGCGCGCGCCTTCTTCAAGATGGACGGTGATGCCTTCAAAATCGTGATAGGCGATCTTCCCATACAGTTGCGCGGCGTAGAAGTTGGTGAAGCTCAACCCGTCTTTCAGACAACAAACCGCCTGAGTCGGCGTGGTGTGAACGTGCATGACGCAATGCGCGTCGGGAATGGTCGCGTGGATGGCTCCATGAAAAGTGAAGCCCGCCGGATTGATCGGCCAGTCGGAATGCCCGATGATGGCGCCGTTGACGTCCACCTTGACCAGATTCGAGGCGCACACCTCGCTGTAGTGCAGGCCGAAGGGATTGATGAGGAAATGCGCGTCCGGCCCCGGCACACGCAACGAGATGTGGTTGTAAATCAGCTCGGTCCAGCCCAGATGATCGAAAATCCGGTAGGCGGCGGCCAGTTGGACGCGCGCCTCCCACTCCTCGGGGCTGAAGCGGGCAGGGCGGGTGAAGGCGGAATCGGTCATTCCCATCGGTATCCTCTGCATCGGAGATTGACGTGCCGGGAGTTTGCGCAGCGGCGGCGGATGACGACAAAAGCCGCCCCAGGCCAATCATGCGCCGGACATGGAGAGTCCCAAAACGCCGGAAACCGTTGAAACAAGGCGGATCAATCCCGCCGCGCGTTTCGCATGGGTCATGAGGTTTCCTCCGCTTCGGGTCGTTTTCCCTACCCCCGCCGCGATCAGCGGCGGGGGTAGGGTCGCCCGTTGGTCCGTTATGATGTTAACGAGTTAAACATTAACATGTTAATTAGTCAAGCGGAGGAATCACGGGAACGCCGGGGCCGCCAGGGCCGCCATGGTCATCGGGAGACGGATTTGGCCGCAAAACAGCCGCCGGACCAACCGCCAAAACCATGTGGTCGCGGCCTTGCTGGTTAGGCAATTGATTAGTCGGAAAATTTCTGGTCAAAGTCGGCATGGGACGGATTTCCGAAACTTCCAGGCCATGATGAAACCGATGCCGAAACACAAGGGCGCAATCCGTGGGGCGCGGCGTCTTGGCTTTGCTCTTCTGTTGGTTTCAGGCGCGCCGCTGACAACGCTGGCGGCGGGCGAAACCAGCCCATTGGCGGGCGCGCCATCATCAGCCGTCGCGTCCCCAGCGTCCGAAGCGCCGCCCAACGCGCTGGGAACGGCCACCCAGACTGTGGAAGCCGCCGCCCAATCGGTCTATCAGGGCGGTTCTTGGGTCTTTTGGTCGGTCGCGAACAAGGCCGCGTCGATCTATTCCGGCGTGGGGCAGGCGCTTTATGAGACCGCCTACATGATTGGAATCAACTCGACGCCGCTGGAGCGCGGCGAGTTTGTTGATTCCATAGCGGATCCGTCCAAAGAGGGTGATCCCGTTTCACCGGCCTCAATCGCCGCCGCGCCGACGCCGCCTCAACCACCCGTCGCGCCATCGCCGTCGCCGTCGCCGTCCTCATCGCCCGACGAACCGGCGGAAACCACAGCGCTCAAGCCCATCGAACCCGGTCTGCTGGCGAATCTTCTGTATGACCGCTCGGCCCGCAACCCTGACGGGTCCTATTTCGTGCCCAAAAGCCTGCAACGCATGTTCGAGGTGCGGACCCAGCGTTTGGCCGAAACAGAGGTGCGCGCGGGCATCAAGCTGAACGGTCGGATCGTGCCGGACCCGCAGGCGCATGGGCAGGCCGAGGCCGGATTGCTGGGCCGGATCGAGCCGCCGGAAACCGGCATGCCGGTGCTGGGCGACACGGTGCGCAAAGGTCAGGTGCTGGGCTATGTCGTGCCGGTGGTCGGGGTGGTGGACCGCAGCCAAGTCCGGCGCGAGGTCGCCCGCCTGACCCACGAAATCCGGCAAACCGCCGAAAGCATCGAAATGATGAAGCAATTCAGCTTTGTGCCCTTCCGCGAGGGCAAGATCATTCAGATGGAGATCCGCCTCGACGGTCTGCGGCAAGAGCGCGCGGCGCTGCTGCCGATGCTCAAAACGCAGGAGCTTCTGCGCTCGCCCATCGACGGGGTCATCGCCTCGACCACGGCGGTCGCCGGGCGGGTCGCCCAACCGGGCGAAATGGTGTTCGACATCGTGAATCCGCAACGTCTGTGGGTCGAAGCCACGGTGCCCGATCCGATGATCGCGTCGGAAACCCCGACGGGAACGACCGCCACCGCCCGCACGCCGGAAGGGCAGACTCTGAACGTCACCTATGTCGGCAGCGGCCCGGCGGTGCGCCAGCAATCAACGCCGATGCTGTTTCGCATCGACAACCCGCCCAAGGGGCTGCGGGTTGGTCGCCCGGCGGCCATCCTGCTGCGGGGGGAGCATCACACCCAACGCGGGTTGTCGGCGCCGCGCGCGGCGATTTCCGTCGGCGCGGACGGGCTTCAGCAGGTTTGGGAACAGACCGACGCCGAAACCTTCGTGTCGCACGCGGTTCAAACCCAAGACATCGACGCGCAGACCGTGTTGATCGTGAATGGGGTGAAGGAGGGCGCGCGGATCGTCGTTCGCGGAATCAGCCTGATGGCGCAGGTGCAATGATGGGATCGGCGATGCGTCCTTTTCAACGGGCTTTGGTTCGGTCCGCCTTCCTGTGGCTGCTGATTGGCGGGTTTTTCGCCCCAGCCGCCGCCATGGCGGATGGCGACGAGGCGTCTCCAGTCCGGTCGCCCCGCGTGACGGTTCACATCAACGACGTGACCGTCGTTTTGGTGGTGAATGGCGACCGGCTTTACGCGTTTGTCGACCGGGTGGACGGCAACGAGCCGTTGGAGGGGGCCACGCTCACCATCCTGCGCAACGGCAAGCGCGCTCCGGTGGCGCTGACCGAACAAGCGCCCGGCTTGTTCATCGGCCCGTTCAAGCGCTCCGGTCAAAGTCAGGACGTCTTCACCCTGTCGCTCAAAGCCGCCGATGGCGGCGGCGAGCAGACGGCGACCCTGACGTATGAGGACGCCGACGCCGCCAAACCCACGGGGAGCGGCCCTGGCCGCGTCCTGCTGATCGCCCTGCTGTCCGGGCTGTTCGGAGCTGGCGGCGGCGTTCTGGCCATGCGGTGGTGGAACCGCCGGAAGCGCCGCGCCGCGCCCCCGACGCCCCCCGTCCACGCGGCTTGAACGCCGCAGCGCCCCTCGGTTCCCCCGCCCTTTCCACGCGTGAGGTCTTGCGATGTTCCAGGCCGTCGTCGCCTTCAGCCTGCGGCAACGCATCTTCGTTCTGGTCGCCGCGCTGATCCTGGTCAGTTGGGGCCTGTTCGTCGCCCGCGACATGCCCATCGACCTGCTGCCGGAACTGCGGCAACCCGCCGTCACCGTCGTCACCGAATCCGGCAGTCTGGCGGCGGAGGAGGTCGAACAGCTCGTCACCCAGCCCATCGAGGCGGCCTTGAGCGGGACCGCCGGGGTGACGCGGGTGCGCAGCACCTCCAGCGCCGCTTTCTCGCGGGTGATGGTGGTGTTTGGCTGGGGAACCGATCCTTACCGAAACCGCCAATTGGTGACGGAGCGGCTGGCCCAGGTCCGCGACCGGCTGCCCGCCGGGTTGTCGCCGCAACTGGCGCCGATGTCGGCGGCCACCGGCCTCATCATGCACATGGGCGTGACCGGCGGGGCCGATCCCATGGCGCTGCGCGAGTATGTCGAATGGACCTTGCGCCCGCGCCTTCTCGCGCTCGAAGGGGTGGCGCAAGCCTTTCTGATCGGCGGGGAGGTCAAAACCTTCCGCTTCACGCCCAATCCCGTGGCGATGAGCGACCTCGCCATCTCTCTGCAACAGATCGAGCAGGCGTTGACCGCCTTCGGCACCAACAGCAGCGGCGGCTTCGCCGAAGCCGCCGGTCGGGAATACCCGATCCGCAACATCGGCAAATCCGCCCGGCTGGAGGACATGCGCAAGCTGGTCGTCGCCTTCCGCGACGGCACGCCGGTGTTGCTCAGCCAAATCGGCGAGGTGCGCTTCGCCCCTCGGGTCAAACGGGGCGACGGGGCGTTCAACGGCGCGCCGTCGGTGAACATCTCCATCGTCAAGCACCCGTCGGCCAACACCGTCCAGGTAGACGCCGCCATCCGCCAATTGCTGGCCGACATGCAAACGACGGCGCCCGCCGGGATCCGTTTGGGCCAAGTGTCCTACAGCCAAGCGGACATGATTCATGAAGCCATCGGCAATGTCGGCACGGTGGTGCGCGATGGGATCATCATCGTCGCCGTCGTGCTGATGCTGTTTCTGGCCAATGTCCGGTCCACCGCGATTTCCCTGCTGGCGATTCCGATTTCGCTGGTGGTCAGCGTCATCGTCTTCCACCTGATCGGCGCGACCCTGAACACCATGACCTTGGGCGGCATCGCCATCGCGCTCGGCGAGTTGGTCGACGATTCGGTGGTGGACGTCGAAAACATCCTGCGCCGTCTGGGCAAGAACCGAAAAAGAGCACAGCCGGATCCAACCTTGACGGTGATCGCGCGCGCTTCGCAAGAGGTGCGGTCGGGCATCGTCTACGCCACCGCGATCATTCTGCTGGTGTTCATCCCACTGTTCGCCATGCCGGGCCAGCCGGGACGGATGTTCGGGCCGCTGGCGATGGCCTACATCGTCTCGATCTTCGCCAGTCTGGTGGTGTCGGTCACGGTCACGCCGGTGCTCGCCTCCTACCTCTTCCCCCGCATGCGCGCGCTGGAGCACGCCCATGACGGGCGTTTCGTCCGCTGGCTGAAGCGGGAGAACGAGCGGGCGTTGCGTTGGGTGCTCGATCACGGGCGGCCCGTTTTGCTGGGCGTCGGCGCCGTGGTGCTGGCCGCCGCCGCCTCGGTCCCGCTGCTGCCGCGCTCTTTCCTGCCGGAATTCAACGAAGGCAACGTCTATGTGACGATGCTGCTCAGTCCGGGAACCTCGCTGGCCGAATCCTACCGGATCGGCCATATGGCCGAGCAGATCCTCATGCAGGTGCCGGAGGTCCGCGCGTTGTCGCGCCGCGCCGGGCGCTACGAACAGGATGGCGACGGCGATCCGGTCAACGACAATGAATGGCCGATCAAGATCGTGCTGGACCAGGGGCGCAGCCGTCACGAGGTGATGGCCGACATCCGCAACCGCCTGTCGATCTTCTCCGCCGATCTGGCGGTGACGCAGTTCCTGACCGAACGGATGCAGTCCGAAGACAACGGGGTGCGCGGCGCCATCATTTTGAAGGTCTACGGGAACGATCTGTCGACGCTGCGGACTCTGGCCGAAAAATTCCGGGCGCGTTTCGCGCGGATTCCCGGCTTGGTCGATCTGTTGGTCGAGCAGCAGCAATACACCCCGCAACTGCGGGTGACGGTCGATTACGAGCGCGCCGATCTGTTCGGCATCACCCCGGCGGCGATCACCCAGGCGCTGGAAAGCTTTTCAAACGGGCGGACGGTGTCGCAGATCATCGACAATGGCCGACGCTTTGACGTGGTGATGCGCTTGGCCGACGAGGACCGCGCGCCGGAGCGGCTGGGCCTGCTGCGCATCGACACGCCGTCGGGATCGGTGGCGATCTCCTCCTTCGCCACGGTGGCGATCACGCCGGGACCAAGCCTGATTTTGCGCGAGGACGCGGTGCGGCGCATCGCCATCATGGCCAACACCGACGGGTCGGACACGGCGAAGATCGTGGCGGCCATGCGCGACGTCATCGCCGACACCCCGCTTCCCACCGGCTACCGCACCAGTTTGGAGGGCAGCTTCCGCGAGGGCGAAAATGGGCGGACGATGATGGCGATCCTGACGCCGGTGTCGATCGCGCTGATTTTCCTGGTTCTGCACCAGCGTTTCCGCTCGTGGCGGCTGTGCCTGATTGTGATGGGCAACGTGCCGCTGGCGGTGGCGGGCAGCGTCGCCGCCCTGTGGATCAGCGGTCAGGATCTCAGCCTCGCCACCTTGATCGGCTTCATCGCCGTGACGGGCGTCGCCGTGCGCAACAGCCTGTTGAAGGTCAGCCACTTCATCAACCTGCATCTGCACGAAGGCGTGCCGATGGGCCGGGATTTGATCCTGCGCGGCTGCGCCGAACGGTTGACGCCGGTTCTGATGACCGCCCTGGCGGCGGGCTTGGCGCTGATTCCGCTGATGGCGGTGTCGGATCGGGCGGGCACCGAAATCCTTCAGCCGGTGGCCATCGCCATCTTCGGCGGGCTTATCAGCTCCACCCTGCTCGACACCTTCACGACGCCGCTGCTGTTCGAGCGCTTTGGTCAGAAGGAGCTGGGCCGGGTTCTCGCCACCGACGCGACGCTGGCGTCGGAAACCTTCTGACGCCGCCCGCCCCTCTGGCGGTGAAACACCAGAGGGGCGGGCGGACGCGAAGCTCCGCTTCAGGATGCGGCGGGGCAGAATTTTCCATCGGGATCGGCGACCGCCTCAACCCGATCCGGCAGCAAGCGGATCCGTTTGATGGTGCAGAAATCGGCCTGAAGCTCGGCTTCCGGCGCCCCATCCGCCTTGATCCGGTAGGTGGTTCGGCACAAGGCGTCCGGAGGAAACTGGATGGCCTGAGCGGCCTCCTGACCATATTTCAGCTCAACCGGAAGATTCGCCAGCCAGCCACGGCTGGTTTTGATTTCCAGCACGATCCGAACCTTCTGGCGGGCCTGCGCCGCCGTCAGACTGTCGGTCGTCATCAGTTCGTTGGAAATGCGGTATTGACCGCAAGGAACCATTTGGGCCAGGGCGCTCAGCGGCGCCAGCAAGGGCAACAGCAATCCAAGAGCGAAGAGCGGACGGCGCACTGGAGCCTCCATGCGGTTATTGAACGTAAATCATCGACGAATCAGGCCGAATGAGTGTGTCTGTCGATCATCGAGCCTGGATAATTGAATTTCAAACGAGATATCACGATTTTTAGTATCACGCCATCGTGAATTCGGTGTATTGTGCGCAAGCCAAACGATTGTGCCGCGCAAGAAACGCCACCCACATGCTTGCGCCGCGCCCCTTGCGGGAGATGACGTTCGTGCCAAACCCTTCAGTGGATGAACTGACCATCCAAAACGGGCAGTTTTCGATCATCATCGGCCCCAACGGCCGGGAAATGGTCCAGGTCGGCGATCCGACCATCACGTCGGCCCGAGAGCGGCTGATTCGATTGCTGCACATCGGCGCGGCCATCGAACACGCGCTGATGGTCCAATATCTCTACGCCGCCTATTCGCTGGACGCCATCGACCTGCCGTCAACCGCGCCGCCCGCCCAATTGGCGGCGATCAAGCGCTGGCAGGCGGAAATTCTCGCCATCGCCAAGGAAGAGATGGGGCACCTGATTTCGGTGCAGAACGTCTTGCTGCTGCTGGGATCGCCGATCTGCCTGGCGCGGGAAAATTACCCGTGGGACAGCCAGTTCTACCCGTTTGAATTCCGGCTGGAGCCGTTGAGCCGGGGGTCGCTGGCCGCCTACGTCGTCGCCGAAATGCCGGAGAATTGGGTCAAGGACCTCCAGGCGCTTTTGGTCAACGACCAATTGTTCATTCCCGCCGACGGCGCGTCTCCCGACAGCAAGGTCCGCGCCCAGGTCGTCATCGACGTGCGGGATCACATGAAGCTGGACGCGGCGGGGCTGCGCGGTCTGGGGGTCAACCGGGTCGGCGCGCTGTTCCGCAGCATCCTGGCGATCCTGGAGGATCACGAGGAGTTGCTCGACCGCGAGTTTCTGGAAGACAATTACTTCCGACAGGCCACACACAGCGAATGGGGACGCAACCACCCGCAGCCCCATAAGGTTCCGCCCGGCTCCAAGGTGGATCCGCCCGGAAACGGCGTGGCCCAAGTCATCGTTGAGCCGATGTCCACCCGCGATCAGGCCATCGCCGCGCTGAAGGCGGTGGCGGAGCAGGGGGAAAGCCGGGAAACGCCGACCGACGCCGCCAGCTACGAGGAAATCCCCTCGCAGCAATCGCATTTCCAGCGGTTCCTGCGCATTTACGAAGAATGGCGCGCGTTGAATCTGCCGATCGTCATCGCGTCCAAGGCGCCGTTGACGCCGACCGAGGCCCCGGCCGACCCGCGCCGGGGCGGCGGCAGTCCCGTGACCCCGATCACCGACGCGCGATCCAGCCGCTGGGCCAAGCTGTTCAATCTGCGCTATCGAATTCTGCTGACCACCTTGGCCTGTTCGCTGGAAACGCCACGGCAAGCCGACGTCACCGGGCAGCCGGGCTTGCGCGGAACCCTGACCCATCTGTGCTTTGGCGAGATGTACAATCTGAAAGCCATTTCGCAGATCCTGCTGCGCTCGCCGCTGACCGCCCCCAACGATCCCAAACGCGCCGGGCCTCCTTTCCAGATGCCCTATGATCTGGCGTTGCCGCAAGCCGACGTGGATCGGCTGCGCGCCCTGCTCGATCTGCTGGACACGTCGATGAAGCTGACCGACTGGCTGGTGAATTTCCCGGGTCGTCCAGAAGAGATGGCGTATCTGAACCATGTGCGGGCGATTGACCGCGACACCCGCGTGTGGGTTGACCGTCAAATCACGCGCCTCACCATCGCCAGGGGGCAGGCATGACCCGGACCGTTTCGCGCATTCTCATCCTGCCGCCCATCGCCTTCGCCCGTCTGGGATCGTCGCCGATCCCGCTGGACAATTACTCGACCTGGATCGACGACGCCGATCCGGTCGGCTACCGCAAGCTTGCGGGCGAAGAAACGCTGGAGGTTGACGAGCAGAGCGGCGCCATCCGCCGCAGCTACCGCCCCAGCGGCTTGCGGCTGAAGGATTATGATCCGGTCGCCAAACGCTGGCGCATCCGTCCGGTGGCTCCCTTTCTTGAGGTCTGGGCCGAGGTCGGCGGAGCGTTGGTCCCGTTGGATCTGGCGCTGCTGCGGGAGCTTTGCGTCACGCCCGCCAACCTGAGCTGGACCGTGTCGGTGGAAAACCGCAAGGTCGAGCGCCGCACCAACGATCCCAAGGACCGCATCACAGCCACGCTGCCGCCCTTCAACGATCACAGCCGCCGGACGCTGGACGGGCGGGCGGATAATTTCGTGAGCGGTGGAAAAATCGGTTTTGGATCGGTCCGCTACATCCGACCAACCCCGGAATTCCCGGAAATCCGCTTTCGCTTCACCCCCGGCAAGGGCGCGGTCTATGGACCGGCGGGCGTCAAGGATCCCTCGGTCCCGACGGAAAACAAGATCTACGGCAAACCGAAGGGGCAGGGCTGGTACGGTTGGGAAAATGTGGTGCGCAACCCGGACGACAGTTGGCCTGAAGAAGGTCCTGATCGTCGCGTCAAGGTTCCCGAAACCATGGGACCAACCCTCTACGCCATCGATCCCAAACAGCCGGTCTGGTTGCACAACGGGCCGGTGGTCAGCCGGGGCTATCTGGATGACGCGTGCGACGGAACGGTGACGGTCAGGCTGACGCTGCCCTCCTGTCAGGTGCTGTCGGCCTCGACGCGCGTCTGCTCCGCGCCGCCGAACTTCGTGCTGGATTCCGGCTTTGCCCGAACTTTGGGGGACGACCTCGAACAGGCGCTGCTCGGCCCCTCCGTGTCCGCCGACGAGCCGGACGCCGTGACCAGCGCGCGGGCCGAGGAAATCATGCGGCGCGCCTTTGAAACCGTGCGTTTCATGAATGTGCCGGTTCTGAACAACAATCTGGTCCGTGGCCGTTACAACCGGGCCGACAACATGCCGGTCAACGACGCGCTGGATTTCGGGCGTCCGCTGGCCCCCGCGATGGCGCCCGAAAACGCCGACACGCTGGCCGTCACGCGGCTGCACCAGCAGGTGCTGGCGACGATGAAAGCCCAAATTCCGGTCTGGTTCGTCCGCCTTCTGCGCCGACCGGAGGAGGTGGGCGACCTCACCGACGTGGGCCGCCGCAAGATGCCGGCGCTGATGAGTGGCGCGGAAGGCCGCTACATGACCCTGACCCGCCGCCAAATCGACATTTTCCGCAAGGCCGCGAAGCTGCCCAAGGAGAGCGCGTGATGCCCGCAGACACGCCCCGCCTGCTGGACCCCAAGAATCTGACGGCCCAGCTTTATCACCGCGCCCGTGGCAACCCGCCCAGCGCCGGTTTGGATGCGACCATCGGCAACACCTGTCCGGGGTTGGAGGTGGATTTCCGCGCCGCATGGCGGGGGTTGTTGCAGGGAATCACCCTGCTGGAATATGACAACCTCGTTCTTTCGGCGGATCGTGGGCTGGAGGCGCTGGTCGGTTGCCGCCTGCTGCGCGTCGCCGGCAAGGCGGTCATGGTTCCGGTCAAGGGACCGGACGCGTCGCTGACGTCGGAAACCACCTTGCAGGACAGCGACAACGGGGCGACCGTCGTCACGATGGAATGGTCCAACGGCTTCGCCGACATCCTGCAAAAGAGCCGTGGGCAATCGGTGGAGTGCCTGTTCACCGCCACGCCCGAACGCCACCCGGTCCCCGCCGAAGGCTATCCGGGCAAAACGACGACGATCCGCTTGACGGTGCGTTCCTTTTTCGAGGAGAAGACGGCCGTCATCGACGGCGCCACCGTGCCGAACGGCGTGTTGACGCAGGGGCTGTGTTCGCCCTGGCAGAATGATTACCGGGAATGCGTCTGCTATTACTGGGCGTCCAGCCGCCCGGATTTCGTCAACGTGACGGTGACGGACAGCGGTCAGGTGCGCGGCGACAATTGGATGCAGCGCGCGCGCACCGGGCACTATGTCGTCGATGACTATGAAGACACCCGCCTCATCAATTACGACGACCTGTTCCAGGATTGGGAGGGGTTGTTGATGTTCCAGGTTGGCGGCAAGGACGCTCCGGGGCAAGACGACGCGAGCCGCAAGACGCCGCAAGACGTCCCGCTGACCAACCCGCCCGTCAAGCCATGACCCGGTCGCAGCGGGCGGTGGTCGCCGCCGCGCCGCCGGACGCCGCCGCCATCGGGCGGCATTTCATGACGGCGTCGGCGCCGCAAGCGGCGCAACTGCACCGCTTGCGCGTGGAGGGACGGGACCATCTGCTGCAAGTGGACGGCAGCCGCCTGTTCCAGATCGACGCGGAGGTCAGCCGCCGTCTGGCCGAAGCGATGGCCACCGGCGCGGTCGAACCGCTGCTCGCCGCGCTGGGGCTGGACGCTCCGCCGCAGATCGACGACCGTCCGCTGTCCGAACCGCCCTTGCACGCCCTGTCTCTGGCGGTGTCGCAGTCCTGCAATTTGGGTTGCGGCTATTGCTACGCGGGCCAGGGCGGCTTTGGCCGCGCGCCGCAGCAAATGCCGTTGGAGCGCGCCCTGGCGGCTGTGGACATGCTGCTGTCCGGCGTTCCCGATCAGGGCCGTTGCAATCTGGCCTTCATGGGCGGCGAGCCGCTGGCCAACCGGGCGGTCATCACGGCGGCCACCCGCCACGCGGCGGCGTTGGCGGCGGCGCGCGGCGTCCAAGTCGCCTATTCGATCACCACCAACGGCACGCTCGTGACCCAGGCCGATGGGGATTTCTTCGAGGAGCACGGCTTCGCCGTCACCATCAGTTTGGACGGCCCGGCGGAGCATCACGACCGCCAACGCCCGTTCAAGAACGGCCAGGGCAGTTTCGACCGCATCATGCGCAACGTTCGGCCTTTGCTGAATCAGCAACGGCGAATGCAGGTGTCGGCGCGGGTGACGGTGACGCCGGACAGCGTGGCGTCCAATGACGGATCGCCCGAGGGGCTGCGCCGCATTCTGGATGGGTTCATCGCCGACGGCTTCCACTCCGTCGGCTTTTCGCCGCTTCTCCGCTCTTCCTCGGGCCAGGGCGAGATGACGCCGGAAGCGTTGGCGACGATGCTGGGCGCGATGATCGCCTGCGGACAGGCGTTCGAGGCGCACGCGTTGGCCGGTCGCCGCTATCCCTTCGCCAATCTGCTGAACGCGCTGCGCGAGATTCACCGGGGCACCCACCGGCCTTACCCCTGCGGGGCCGGGGCCGGGTATCTCGGCGTCTCGGCGGAAGGGGATCTGTCGGCCTGCCACCGCTTTGTCGGGGACGAGGCCGGGGCGATGGGGTCGCTGGACGGGGGAATCGACCGGGACCGGCAAGCCCAATGGCTGAGCGACCGGCATGTCCACCGTCAATCCCCCTGCAACACCTGCTGGGCGCGTTACATGTGCGGCGGCGGTTGTCATCACGAGGTGATCGGCGGCGGTCGCCCGGCCTGCGACTATGTGCGCGGCTGGCTGCATTATTGCCTGGGCGCGTATCTGCGTTTGTCCGACCGTTGCCCCGATCTGTTCGATTCGGTTTCCGCCCCGCTTCCAGAGACGGGATTGGCCGGGGCGGGGTTGGCCGAATGACGGCGCCATGCGGAAGGATGACGCCATGACGGTGAAACCGTGACCCGGCGGGTGGATGTCGCCGTGGTCGGCGGCGGACCGGCGGGCGCGGCGCTCGCCATTCGGCTGGCGGCGATGGGGCGGCGGGTGCTGCTGATCGAGCGGGCGCGGGGGAGGGGCCGGGCCTTGCCGCAATCCCTGTCGCCCGGCGTGATGGTCCAACTGGATCTGCTGCGGGCGAAGGATGTTCCCGCCGCCTGCGGCGCGTGGGAATCCCCGCTGTCCTGGGTGCGCTGGTCGTCCGAAACGCCCGAACGGCGCGACCATGTCGGCGCCGCCGCGCTGTTGGTGGACCGGGGGGCTTTTGACGCCGCTTTGCGAAGCGTCGCGGTCCAGAGCGGGGTGCAACTGGTCCAACCCGCCTTTCTCCGCCGGGCCGATCCGCAGACCGGAGGCGGCTGGCGTTTGCGCCTTGTCCGTCCCGACGGCGAGGTCACGGTGTCCGCCCGCTTTCTCGCCGACGCCAGCGGGCGGGCCGGATTTCTGCGGGAAAAGCGGGTGAATCTTGGACCGCCGACGCTGGCCCTGCACGCCGATTGGACCGGAGCGCAGGGGCTGGACGAACCGCGCGTCGACAGCGGCGTTGAGCATTGGGCCTGGGGAATGCCGCGCGGCGATGGCCGTTTCACCGCCGTGATGTTCACCGATCCGGCCCTGCTGCTTGACCGGAGCGATCTGGAGCCTCTTTACCGGCGGTTGAGAGCCGCCAGCCCATTGTTTTCCGCGCTGGACGGCGCGTCCTTGGCGTCCCCAACGCGCGCCAGCGACGCCCGCGCCTATCGGGCGGAGCGCGTGGTTGGCCCCGATTGGATCAAGGTTGGAGACGCCGCTTTGGCGCTTGACCCGCTGTCCTCCAGCGGCGTGCAGAAGGGCATCCGCACGGCGCTGACCGGGGCGGTGGTGGTCAACACCCTGCTGGGCCGCCCGGACAGCGGAGAGATCGCCCGGCAATTTTTTCAAGACGAAACGGACGCGACGGCGCGGGACCACCAGCGTTGGGCCGAGGGGTTGTACCGCGACACTCCCGGCTTTCGCGCGGGCCACGACTTCTGGATCCGGCGGTCTGGAGTGGCGGCGCCTCCCCCGGAAGCGATCCCGGAACCGGCGATTGGACCGGATGAGGTGACGCTGGATCCGCAAGACCGCTGGATCCTGTCCCCGGACGCCCGTTTGGTGAACACCGCCTGTCTTGCCGGTGATTTTGTTGAACGCCGCACGGCCTTGACCCATCCAGCCTTGCCTCGTCCAATTGTTTGGATGGCCGGAACCGAGATGGCCGCGCTGCTGCGTCGGATTCAGCCAAACGCCAGCCTGTCGGACCTGTTGGACGGATGGAAGGATCTGTTGCCTCAACCACACGCGCTGGCCATGACCCGATGGATGGTTGGGTCCAGGGTGCTCGTTCGGGCGGGCGACGCCGGGTAACGCTTCGACACAGCGGCGCGCCCACGCTTGGGTTTGCGAACGTGGATCATGCCAAACCAACCTGTTGGCGCTGAACGCCACAATCGAGGCCGCCCGCACGGGCGAAGCGGGCACAAGGGGTTTGGCGTGGTCGCCAACGAGGTCCAGAATCCCGCCACCCAGACCGCGAAGGCGACGGAAGACATCTCCAGCCAGATTTCCTCCATGCGAGGAGCGACCGCCGAAATCTCCCGCAACGTGCAGGAGACCGCCTCCGGCCCCCAGGCGGTCAGCACGAACATCGTCACGGTCAGCCCACTTCAAATTAAATTTCCATAATACTTATTATGAGTTAAAAATCGAGATTCAGGGTGGGATCATATTGCGCGAACGGCGAATCTCCCGATAGTCTGGTTGACTCGTTTGTCTTTTGGGAGTCCCCCGCGATGCCCGACCACCCCCACCGCCCGGAAACCATCGCCGCAAGCGCGTTGGGGTATGAGGACGCGGCCAGCGGCGCCATCATCCCGCCGATCCACCCTTCGACCACCTACATCCGCGACCCGGACAACGCTTACAGCCGGGGCCGGGTCTACGCGCGCGCTGACAACCCCACCTTCGACACGCCCGCCCGGACCCTGAGCGCGCTGGAAAACGGCGCCGACACGCTGCTCTTCGCCTCGGGCATGGCGGCGGCGACGGCGGTGTTCATGGCGCTGGATCCGGGCGATCATGTGCTGGTTCCCGACGAGATGTATTGGGCGCTGCGCAACTGGCTGCACGGCCCGGCGACCCGCTGGGGCCTGCGGGTGGAGGGGGTGGACACCAGCGACACCGACGCGGTGCGCGCCTCCTTGCGCCCTGGCGAAACCCGCTTGATCTGGATCGAAACCCCGGCCAACCCGCTGTGGACCATCACCGACATCACGGCGTTGGCCGAATTGGCGCACGAGGCCGGGGCCTGGCTGGCGGTGGACAGCACGGTGGCGACGCCGGTCCATTGCCGCCCGTTGGATCTGGGGGCCGACATCGTCATGCATTCGGCGACCAAATATCTGAACGGCCATTCCGACGTGATCGCCGGAACCCTGACCACCGCGCGCATGGACGAGCAATGGGCGCGGATCAAAGCGGTGCAGACCCAGCAGGGCGGCATTCTCGGCAGTTTCGAGGCGTGGTTGCTGCAACGCGGCCTGCGCACCCTGTTCGCCCGCGTCCGTTGGCAGAGCGCGGCGGCGCAATCCCTGGCCGAACGCTTGAGCGCCCACCCGGCGGTGTCGGAGGTTCTCTACCCCGGCCTGCCCGGCTTTCGCGGCCACGGCGTCGCCGCCCGCCAGATGACCGGCGGTTTCGGCGGCATGCTGTCGATCCGGGTCAAAGCCGGGCGGCAAGCCGCCATCGCCGCCGCCGCCACAGTTGGGATTTGGCGGCGCGCCACCTCGCTGGGCGGGGTGGAAAGCCTGATCGAGCACCGCGCCAGCATCGAAGGACCGACCTCGCCCGTTCCGGACGACCTGCTGCGCCTGTCTGTCGGGCTGGAGTCGCCCGACGACCTGTTCGAGGATTTGGATCAAGCCTTGCGCCGGGCGGGCTGAGCGCGCCCGCCCTACCCGCGCCCAAACAAGCGCCCGAACAGGCCGGGCTTGGCCTCGGTCGTTTCTTCAGCGGGGGCCGGTTCGGCGGCGGTTTCGTCCGCGCCGCCGTCAGCCTCTTCCTCGCCGTTAGCCCCCTCGCCGCTGGTCGCCGCAAGGCCGCTGGCGCGGGCGGCCTCGTCGGCGGCGGGGCCTTGATAGCGCTGGACTCCAGCGGCTCGCCCGGCGTCCAGCGCCGCCGGATCGTCGCAACGCCACAGAACCAGCCGATCGGCCCCAAAACGCTGAACGGCGGCGGTCAGTTGGGCGACGACGTCCGGCGCGGCATGGCGCGGCCACAAGGCTTTCACATAGGCTGGGTCAACGCCCCCCAAATCCAAACTGGCGAGCGCCGACACGGGCGCGTGGTCCACCGCGACGGCGAAGCCCAGATCGCCCAGCCGTTCGGCGGCGGCGGCGAAGCGGGGGGCGGACAGGCCGACCTCCCAACAAGCCAGTTCGGCGGTCAGGCGATGGCGGGCCTCGGCGGGAATCCGGCGCAGCAGATCGACGAAGCGCGCCTCCAGCACCGTGCCGGCGTGCAGGTCGATGGCGAAGGGGCGCGGATCCTGGGCGCGGTCGCGCGCCAAATGGCGCAGCAGCCCTTGGTCGAGCCGAACCGCCACCTCGTGCCGCAGCCAGTCGTCGCGGCGCAATGGCAGGTCGAGCCGCGATTCCAATTCGTCGAGCGAAACCACCAGCTCCGTCGTCACCACCACCGGCGCGGCGGGATCGGCGAAGGACCAGATCGGCAGTTCCCGCACCAGACTGTTCAAATCCGCCCCGTGCAACACCCGTTCGACGTCCAGCAAACGGCCCAGCGCGGCGGTTTGCGCCCGGTCGGCGGCGGACAGCAGCGCGTCGCGGTCCAGCGCCTCCCCCGGCACGATGTCGGCGGCGAGCCGCGCCGCCTGCGTCGCCACGTCATAGGCGGTGAAGCGCAGCACGCCGAAGCCGTGGCTGCGCAGCATGTGCGTCAACGTCCGCGCCCCGCTGTCCAACAGCGCCGCCGAGTCCGCTGGGGCGAGGATCAGCAGGCGGTGGCCGGGCAGCCGGAACAGCTCATGCGGGCGGGCGCCCAGCCAGCTTTCCAGATAATGGTCGAGCGTCAGGGCGAAACGCGGGTCGTCGCCATGCTCGACGTCGCGCAAATCGACCAGCAGGGCGGCCAAGGGTTCCGGCTTGTCCCGCAACGCGCCAAGGCGGGACAGCAGCGCGTGGCGCTGACCATGCGCCCCAACCGTGTCGCCGACGGCGGCGGCGGCGTCCAGAGGATCAACCATGTTTCCGCCTCCTTGCGTGGCGAACCGAACAATTTTGCCGCTTGGGCCGATCAACGCGCAAGCGGGCAAATCGGCGCGGCGCCATGACACAGGCGCGGCGCATGGCAGGGGGGCGGGAAGCTCTGCTCCGGCGGATGCGATCGGGCGTATACTGACGATGAACGCGGCGCGCGTGGCGGACTGCGTCTCCATCGCTGGGAAGGGCTTCGATCATGGACAGCCTGTTGACGGAATCGGCGGTTTCGGCCCTGGACGCGGCGCATCCGGCGTCGCCCTGGCGGGGCTTCGCCGGGGATGCGTGGCGGCGGTCGGTTGACGTCCGCGATTTCATCCTGCGCAACCTCACCCCCTATGAGGGCGACTCCGGCTTTCTCAGCGGACCCACCGAACGGACCCAAGCCCTGTGGGCGACCGTCGCCGACCTGCTGAAGCAGGAACGGGCGACCAAGGGCGGCGTGCTTGACGCCGACACGGACGTCGTCTCCACCATCACCGCGCACGCGCCGGGCTACATCGACCGCGCGCTGGAGGTGATCGTCGGCTTGCAGACCGACAAGCCGCTGAAACGCGCCATCATGCCGTTCGGCGGCTGGCGGCTGGTGAAAAGCGGGTTGGAGGCCTATGGCTTCACCGCGTCGCCCGCGCTGGACGCGGTGTTCCCCAAGATCCGCAAGACCCACAACCACGGCGTTTTCGACGTCTACACCGACGAGATGCTGCGCTGCCGCAAGTCGGGCGTCATCACCGGCCTGCCCGATTCCTACGGGCGCGGGCGGATCATCGGCGATTACCGCCGCCTCGCCCTCTATGGCGCGACCCGCCTGATCGCCGACAAGCGCGACCAGTTCGCCTCCCTTGAGCTTGACCGCATGGATGAATCCACGCTGCGGCTGCGCGAGGAAATCACCGAACAAATCCGCGCGTTGGAGGAACTGGTCACGATGGCCGCCGCCTATGGCTTCGACGTCGCCCGCCCGGCAGCGGACGGGCGCGAGGCGGTGCAATGGACCTATTTCGCCTATCTGGCGGCGGTGAAGGAATCGAACGGCGCCGCCATGTCGCTGGGCCGGGTGTCCAGCTTCCTTGACGTCTACATCAACCGCGATCTGGTCGAAGGGACGCTCAACGAGTCGCAAGCGCAGGAGTTGATCGACCAGTTCGTCATCAAGCTGCGCATGGTCCGCTTCCTGCGCACGCCGGAATATGACCAGCTTTTCTCCGGCGATCCGACCTGGGTCACGGAATGTCTGGGCGGCATGGCGCTGGATGGCCGGACGCTGGTGACGAAAAGCAATTTCCGCATGCTGAACACGCTGCACAACCTCGGCCCCGCCCCGGAACCGAATTTGACCGTTCTGTGGTCGGAACGATTGCCCGAGGGCTTCAAACGTTTCTGCGCCGAAACGTCGATCAAGACCTGCTCGTTGCAGTATGAGAACGACGATGTGATGCGCGCCTATTGGGGCGACGATTACGCCATCGCCTGCTGCGTCTCGGCCATGCGCGTCGGCAAGCAGATGCAGTTTTTCGGCGCGCGGGCCAATCTGGCCAAGACCCTGCTCTACGCCATCAACGGCGGACGCGACGAGATCACCGGCGAGCAGGTCGGCCCGGCCTTCGCCCCGATCACCGACGACGTGCTGGACTATGACGCCGTCGTCGGGCGTTTCCTGCCGATGATGGAATGGCTGGCGAAAGCCTACATGAACACGCTGAACGCCATCCACTACATGCACGACAAATACATGTATGAGCGGTTGGAAATGGCGCTGCACGACCGCGACGTCTTCCGCACCATGGCCTGCGGCGTGGCGGGCCTGAGCGTGGTGGCCGACAGCCTGTCGGCGATCAAGCACGCCACCGTCCATGTCATCCGCGACGAGCGCGGCCTCGCCGTCGATTACCGGATCGAGGGCAGCTACCCGGCCTTCGGCAACAACGACCCCCGCGTGGACGGCATCGCCGTTTGGGCGGTGGAAACCTTCATGGGTCTGCTGCGCAAACAAAAGGCCTACCGCGACGCCGTGCCGACGCAATCGGTGCTGACCATCACCTCCAACGTCGTCTATGGCAAGAAGACCGGCAACACGCCGGACGGGCGCAAGGCGGGCGAACCCTTCGCCCCCGGCGCCAACCCCATGCATGGCCGCGACCGCAAGGGGGCCATCGCGTCCATGGCGTCGGTGGCCAAGCTGCCCTACGCCCACGCGCAGGACGGAATCAGCTACACCTTCACCATCGTGCCCAGCGCGCTGGGGCCGACGCACGGGGAGCAGGTCGGCAATCTGGTCGGCATGCTCGACGGCTACGCCGCCCAAGGCGGCCACCACATCAACGTCAACGTCTTTGACCGCGACACCCTGCTGCGCGCCATGGATCACCCGGAGCTGTACCCGCAACTGACCATCCGGGTGTCGGGCTACGCGGTGAACTTCATCAAGCTGACGCGCGAGCAGCAGCTTGACGTGATTTCCCGCACCTTCCACGACCGTCATTGAGCCATGAGCGCGCCGGTTCGGGGCTGGGTCCATTCGGTGGAAAGCTGCGGCACGCTCGACGGCCCCGGCCTGCGCTATGTGCTGTTTCTGGCCGGGTGTCCGCTGCGCTGCCTCTATTGCCACAACCCCGACACCCGCCACATGCACGACGGAACCCCGACGCTGGCGGGCGAGGTTCTGGCCGACATCGCCAGCACCGCCGGGTTTCTCACGCGCGGCCATGGCGGGGTGACGCTGAGCGGCGGCGAACCGTTGGTTCAGCCGGATTTCTGCGCGGCGATCCTGCGCGGCTGCAAGGCGATGGGGCTGCACACCGCGCTCGACACGTCAGGTTATCTCGGCAACCACGCCGATGATTTCCTGTTGGCCGACACCGATCTGGTGCTGCTGGACATCAAGGCCTTCACCGAGCGGACCTACCGCGCCCTGACCGGCGCGCCGCTGCGCCCGACCCTGGAATTCGCCGAACGGTTGGCCGAATTGGGCAAGCCGGTGTGGTTGCGCTATGTGCTGGTTCCCGGCCTGACCGACGACGAGCGCGAGATCGCCGCGCTCGCCGACTTCGCCGCCGGGCTGGGCGTGGTGGAGCGGGTGGACGTGCTGCCCTTCCACAAGATGGGCGAGGCGAAATGGGCGGCGCTCGCCCTGCCCTATCAGCTTTCCGCCACCCAGCCGCCGACGGCGGAACAGACCGAGCGGGCGCGCGGTCTGTTCCGAAACGCCGGGCTGCGCGCGCCATGACCGCGCGCGCTAAGCCGGATTCAATCACCCCGCCCGCACCGACGACAGGAAGCTCGCGACCTCCGTCCGCAGCCGGTCGGAGTTCTGCGACAACGCCCCAACGGAGCTGAGCACCAGATCCGCCGATTGCCCGGCGGTGGAGGTGGCCTGGCTGACCGCGTTGATGTTGTCGGACACGCCGCGCGTCGCCTGCGCGGCCTGCTGCACATTCCGGGCGATTTCCTGGGTGGTCGCGCCCTGCTGATCGACGGCGACGGCGATGCCGGACGAGATCTGACGAACTTGGTCGATCACGGTGCCGATGCTCTTGATCGCCTCGACGGTGCGGCGGGTTTCATCCTGCACGGCGGTGATCTGCGCGCTGATTTCCTCGGTCGCCTTGGCGGTCTGGTTGGCCAGCCCCTTCACCTCGCTCGCCACCACGGCGAAGCCCTTGCCCGCTTCCCCCGCGCGCGCCGCCTCGATGGTGGCGTTCAAGGCCAACAGGTTGGTTTGGCTGGCGATGTCGTTGATGAGCTTGATGACCTCGCTGATTTTGTTGGCGGCGGCGGCCAAGCCGATGACCATGGTGTTGGTACGGGCGGTTTCCTCCGACGCGGTGGCCGACACGCGGGCGGCCTCCGTCACCTGACGGCTGATTTCGGAAATCGAGGCGGACAGCTCCTCGGTCGCCGCCGCCACCGTCTGCACGTTGCTGGTCGCCTGATTGGCGGCGTTGGAAATGGCCACGGTCTGGTTGGCCGCCTGCTTGGCCGAAGTTGACATGCTCTGCGCGGTCGATTGCATGTCGCTGGCGGAGGTCGAGACCGTCTGCACCACATTCATGACGCTGGTCTCGAACCGCGCGGCCAACGCCTTCATCTGTTCGGCTTTTTCGCTGCCGCTGACCTTTTCGGCGTTGATGTCGATCAGCGACCCGCAGGCCCGCACCGCCATCCCCGACCCGTCGCGCGCCACGCCGCCGATGGCCCGGAACCAGCGGTAGCCGCCGTTCTTCATCTTCAGGCGGTAATCCACGTCATAGCCGGTGCGGCCCGTGCGATCCGCCAGACACGCGCCAAAGGCCGCGAAGGTCGCCGCCGCGTCATCGGGATGCAAACGGTCAGACCAGGACGTGACCAGATTGGGAAACTCCCCAACATCGCCAAAGCCCATCAAACGCCGGAATTCCGCCGACCAGCGCCATTGGCTGCTCGCGTGCATGGGATCGCCGTTGTGCAGCTTGGCGTCCCACAGGCCGATGCCCGCGTGTTTGTCGAGCAGCGCCAACAACTCGGCGTCGCTGCTTTGATCCGACGCCTTTTTGCGTGAAAAGAACATGGTTCCCTCTTTTTCTTCTGGTTGTTCCCGCCCCTCAAGGTCGGCGCGTTTTTGTGCGTCCTGACGGTCCATTCTGGTGGGCGCCAGAAAGGCTGCCACCACTATGACAAGCGGCAAGAGGGAAGAGAATGATTATTTGTTGTCTCCTGCTGCTGATGATGGTCATTAAATTTCTGTTTACCGTTTTAATATTTCAGTCGTCTTCGTAATATCCTTTGCCCGCCTCGCGATGGCAGGCTTCGCAATTGCTTTTGGCCCCAACGGTCTTGCGCTGCCAAACCGCCGGATCAAGCCGATGCTTGCGCCGCCACCAATCCTGATCGGTGACGCGGATCAACCGCCCGTCGCCGCCGCCCGCGTTTTTGGTCAAATAAGCGCGGATGGCGGCGGCGCTGTCGGCGGGCAGGCTGGCCTTCTCACCGAAGTGATCGGACAGGCCGTCCATCAGCCGGTTCCACGACGCGGCGGGCAGCAGACCCGGTTGAAAGGCCATGTGGCATTCGCCGCATTCCTTTTGCGTCAACGCGTGCGTGACCGGGGCCACCCGCTCAAATTCGCTGGCGATGGCCGGGCTGACGTTGACGACGACGCCCGCCAGCAGCAGGGACAGGGTGGCGCGCTGAAGGGATGAACGCATGATGGAGTCTCCGGTCACGGGCTGTTCAGAAAGGTGATGAAATCGCCCTTTTCCAAGGCGGTGCAGGCGCGGCCCAGCACGTTCGGGCAATCGCGCTCGAACCGCTTTTCGACCTGGGCCGGATCGGTGAAGCGCGACGGGTTGGCCGAGGTCGCCATCGGTTCGATGCTCCGCCCGGTCTTGACGTGACGCCCGGTCGCCGTCGGCGTGGCGGTGTGGCAGGCGGCGCAAGCCGGGGTGTCGGCGTTGCCGCCGCTGTGCGGCCCGAGATAAAGCGCCCGCCCCCGCTCCGCCGAAAAGCCGGTGAAGCTCGGATTTTGCGCCTTGGCCTGGGCGGCGTAGCCGTTCAACAGCCCCGCGCGCGCCGTGTCGTTGGCCGCCGCCAGAGCCGAGCGGTCGCCCAGCGCAGCGCCAGCGACGCCCAACCCGACCACCAACGCGCACAGCGGTGAGACGGACGCCCGAGGCAACGCCTTCACCGGCGGGGTCCCCAGCCGTTTCAACCCGTGCAGGGCGAAGACCACCGCGATGTGCGCCACGACGACGCCCAGCGCGACGTCGCCAAGCGCCTCGTGCAGATGATCGACCGAGGTGATGAAATCGGCCGCCATCCCGCTCGCCGCCGCCCCGCCGACGGCGATCAACAGAGCCGCCGCCATCCAGGCGATCAACGGGCTGCGCTCGCGTCGGGCCTGCGCCTCGCCGCGCGTCAGACGCGTCAACCACCCGACCAAGGGGCCAAGCGCCGGTCTGGGAAAGCGCAGCGGGCTGCCTTCAGAAGCCAACAATCCAGCCACCGCGCGCAACGCCAGGGCGATCAGCGCCGCATAGCCGGAAAAAACGTGGATGCCGTAGGTGTCCTCGTCGCCCGACAGATAGGCGACGATGAACGCCCCGGAGAGAACCGCGTGAAACGTCAACAGCGCGGTCATTTCGATGGAGGTTGGTTTGCGGGCGGCCATGGCGCGGCTCCGTGAAAAAAACTGGGGAACGTCAATCGTCGTGTTGATCGTGGGCGGCGCTCCACAGGCCGGACAGGCCCCCCGGATACGCCGCCGCCTGATAGGCCGCCGCCGCCGCGCCCAGCAAGAGCGCGGCGATCAGCGTGTGAATCATCATTTTTTTCAACATGACAGGCTCCGAAGCCTAAAAAGGGCGGTGCGGTCAATCGTCGTCATGCTTGCGGTCGCCCCGCCCCCGCAGGACGTCGCGGCCAAAGCTGGTTCCGTCGTCGCGGATGATCTGGGCGGCGTGGATCGCGCCCTGGTGAACGCCGCCGACCACCGTGATCGGCGCGCCGGTCTCGATTCCCTCGGGCAGAAGGCCGCGATTGTCGACGGCGATGACGTCGCGCCCGTCATTGACGGCGAACCATGTGCCGGCGACCGATTGGACCGTGCCGCTGACCGTGCCGCCGCCCGCCTTCAGCACGTCGGTGATCGGCTGGGGGGCGCTGGCTTGCGCGGCGGCGTGGCGACCCTCGTCGCGGTGACGCTCACCCGCTTGAACCGGCGCGACGGCGGCAAGGGTCGCAAGGGCGGCGGTGGCGAACAGCGTGATCTTCAACATGGCGACGCTCCAAGTGTGGGAAACGGGCGGCGATCCGTCCGATGAACCACACACTGCGCCGTTGGGGCTGAGGCGATCCTGAACGGGTCGTTCATTCTCCGTTCAGCCGAATTCTCCAAACCATCGGTCGTTCAGCCCGGGTTCAGGGTTGCGGCGTTAGGCTGACTTCCCTTTTCTGGACCGGCGAGCGAAACTCGCGAACAAGCCGAGGTGTCCATGCCGCTCCCCCACCTTGCCCGGATCGTCGCCATCCTTCTCGTCGCGGCGGCGGTCCCCTCGCCCGCGTCCGCCGAAGCGGACGACCACAGCCGAGCGCGCGAGGCGCTGCAAGCGGGCCGGATCCTGCCGTTGGAGCAGATCGTCGCCAAGGCCAAGGAGCAGTTCGGCGGCGAGGTTCTCGACGTCGAGCTGGAGGATGAACGCGACGGCCTGCGGTACGAGCTGAAACTGATGGCGGCGGATGGCCGCATCCTGAAGCTGGAGTATGAGGCCGCCACCGGCGCCCTGATCCACAGCAAGGGGTGGAAGCGACGCCACGAAGAACAGAGGTGAGCCATGCGCGTGCTGATCGTCGAAGACACCACCGAGTTGGCGCGCCAACTGACCCAACGGCTGGAGGCCGACGGCTACGCCGTCGATTGCGCCGGGGATGGCGAGGAGGGCCAGTTTCTCGGCGAAACCGAACCCTACGACGCCGTCATCCTCGACCTTGGCCTGCCGAAGATCGACGGGCTGTCGGTGTTGCGGAGCTGGCGGCGCGGCGGGATGACGGCCCCGGTGCTGATCTTGACCGCGCGCGGCTCCTGGCATGAAAAGGTCCAGGGCATCGACGCCGGGGCCGACGATTACCTCGCCAAGCCCTTCAGCATGGAAGAGTTGCTGGCCCGCATCCGCGCCCTGATACGCCGGGCCAAGGGCCACGCCGCCGCCGACATCGCTTGCGGCCCCGTGGTGCTCGACACCCGCAGCGGGCGGGTGACGGTCGCGGGCGAGCCGGTGGAGCTGACCGCCTTTGAATACCGCGTGCTGTCCTATCTGATGCACCGCAAGGGTCAGGTGGTGTCGCGCAGCGAGCTGATCGAGCATGTCTACGCCCAGGATTTCGACCGCGATTCCAACACGGTGGAGGTGTTCGTCGGGCGTCTGCGCCGCAAGATCGGGGCCGATCTCATCAAAACCGTGCGCGGGCTCGGCTATCGGTTGGATGAGGCATGATCGGGCGCATGATCGGGCGCTTGCGCCGCGTCCGCTGGTGGCCGGATTCCCTGCGCTTCCGCCTGCTGGCCGGGGCCGCCGTCTGGATCACGCTGGCGCTGACCATCGCCGGATTCGTCCTGTCCGGCCTGTTTCAGGACCGCATCCACCAGCGTTTCCAGGACGAGATGCTCAATCACCTGGAGCAGTTGGCGGCGTCGCTGGAACTGGACGACCAGGGCCAACTCTCCTTGCGCCAGCCCTTGAGCGATCCGCGTTTCCGCCGCCCGTTGTCGGGGCTGTATTGGCAGATCGGCGGGCCGGGCGAGACCATCCTCAGCTCCCGCTCCTTGTGGGACAGCGTGCTGGCCCTGCCCGCCGATTCGGTGGAGCCAAGCGCCCTGCACCGCCACGTCGTCAGCGGCCCGGCGGGCCAGATGTTGAGCGTGATGGAGCGCTCGGTCGTGCTGCCCGAACGGCCCGACGCGCCGATCCGCATCGCCATCGCCGCCGACCGGGCCGAGATGGGCCGGGTGATGGACTCCTTCAACCGCACGCTGACGCTGTCGTTGGGGGCGCTGGCCCTGGCGCTGATCGCGGCGGCGGTGATCCAGGTGCAAATCGGCCTGCGCCCGCTGTCGCGCCTGCGCAGCGGTTTGAACGCCGTGCGCGCCGGTCGGCAAAAGCGCTTCACCGAAGCGATGCCCAGCGAAATCATGCCGCTGGTCGACGACCTCAACGCCCTGCTGGCCCACGCCGAGGACAGCGTCGGGCGCGGGCGGCTTCAGGCGGGCAATCTGGCCCACGCGTTGAAAACCAACCTCGCCATGCTGGCGAACGAGGCGCGCTTGCTCGATTCCCAGAACGGCCAAGACGGGTCGGGCCGAATCGGCGCCGCCATGGTGGAGCGGGTCGCGGTGATGCGCCGCCACATCGACCATCACATGGCCCGCGCCCGCGCGGCGGCGTCACGCGGAATTCCCGGCCTCAGCGCCCCAGTGGCCGACCGCGTGGCGGCGCTGGCGCGGGTGATGCGCAAGCTGCACGCCGACCGCGCGTTGGAGATCGTCGCCGACAGCGCGGCGGATCATTCCTTTGCCGGAGAACGCGAGGATCTCGACGAGATGCTGGGCAATCTGGTGGACAACGCCTGCGCCTGGGCGCGCCGCCGGGTGGCTGTCGCCTCGCGCCGGGACGACGCGCCCGGCTGGTTGATCCTGACGGTGGACGATGACGGGCCGGGCCTGCCCGCCGACCGGCGCGAGGCCGTTCTGATGCCCGGCGTGCGGCTGGACGAAAGCGTGCCGGGAACCGGGCTTGGCCTGACCGTGGTCCATGATCTGGCCCGGCTCTATGGCGGCGACCTGACGCTGGAGGATTCCCCGCTGGGCGGCCTGCGCGCCCGCCTGCGCCTGCCGATGGCGCGCGACGGCGGATGAGGGGGACCGCCGCTCACACGGCGGCGGGTTTGTCGTCGTGGGCGGGTTCGATGTGGCCGACGATGCGCAGGATTGAGGGCCAGGCGCCGCGCACCCGCCGCTCCACCCGGTCAATCGCCTCATGGGCCTGGAACACCGGCATCTGCGGGTCGGCGTGGCAGTGGAAGACGACGTAGAGCCGCCCGTCCGCCTCGCGCACGCGCAGGGAATGGATGTCGAGCAAGCCGTCATGCCCGGCGATGGCGTCGCTGAGCGCCGCCTGGATGGACGCGACGGTGGCCGAATCGACCTCTTGGCTGCGCACGGGGTGGCCGGAGCGCGGTTCGATGTGGGTTTCAACCTCCACGCTGTCGCCCAGTTCCGACCGGATGGCGCCCTCCAGCGCGGTCGCCACGCCGTGCGCCCGGTTCAGCGGCCAATCGCCGTCCACCTCCAGGTCATAGGCGACGGACAGCGCCTCCCCCACCCGCTGCACGGTGACATGATGAACCGCCTGCCCGTGATGACCGGCGACGGCGCCGACCCGCTCCAGAATCGTTTCATCGTCCAGCGCCAGGGATTGCGTGCCGACCCGAACCTCGGCCTCCGACATTTCGGCGCGGATGGCGTTGGCCGCGTCCTCGACCACCGCCGCGACCCGACCGGGCGGCAACAGGCGGCTGACCGCGATGTCCAGATCGACGAACAGCGTGCTGCCCCCCGGACGCACCCGCACCCCGCGCACCGCCGCCACGCCGGGCACGGTGGAAACCAGCGCGGTCACGCGGTCGGCCACGCCGACCGGGGCGGCGTCGATCAGCGTGTCGATGGTCCGCCGCCCCAAACGGTAGCCCGCCAGACAGACGAACAGAGCGACGCCGATGGCGGCCAGCGGATCGCCCTTGGGGTAGCCGAGCCAGACCAGACCCAACCCGACCAGCACGACCGAGGAGCTGAGGATGTCGGAGGAGAAATGCAGCGCGTCGGCCTCCAACGCCTGACTCTTGGTTTCCTTGGCGACCCGCGACAACTCCCGCGCCCGGAAGAAATCAATGGCGATGGACGCGACGATGACGCCGACCGACCACCAGGTCGCTTCGACCTCGACATGATCGGCCAGCAGCCGTTGGGCGGCTTCAAACAGGATCCAGGCGCTGGTCAGGAACAGCAGCGCGGTTTCGGCGAGCGCCGCGACGCTTTCCACCTTGCCGTGGCCATAGGGGTGGCCGTCGTCCGGCGGCGTGTCGCTGACCCGCACGGCGGCGTAGGTCAGCGCCGTGGCGACGAAATCGAGCAGGCTGTGCACGCCCTCCGACAGGATGCCGAGGCTGCCGGTGGAAAATCCCACGATCAGCTTGCCAATCGTCATCGCGGCGCTCGCCACCATCGAGGTCAGAGCGACCGATTCCTTTTCGTTCGACATGATGCCGTTTCCATGATTGCCGGGCTGGACCCTGCCCGTCAAAGGCTGAACCCTCGATGAACACAGGTTCGTCGGTTCGGTTCCCCCGGCGCGCCGCCCCTGTCCGTTTGCTTATCACAGCTTGGCGTGGCGAGGCTTCTGCGAACATGTTGCAACGCAGCGTAAGCGCCGATCCGGTCATGGGGCGAGTGGAAAGCGGAGAGGCAAATCGACTGATTGGCCCCCGTTTGCGCGACCGTCAGGCCGCCCCTGTTCCAGCCGCCGACGCGGGCAAGGCCAGAGCGGTCAAAACCTTCTCCACGCTGTCGCGGCTGATCGGCTTGACCAGCACGGCGTCAAAACCGATGGAGAGGAATTCCGCCCGCTCCTCCGGCTGACCATGCGCGGTGTAGGCGACGATGCGGACGCCCTGCCCGCCCAACCCTTCGGCGCGGACCCGCTGGCAGACCTCCTTGCCCGACATGACTGGCATGCTGATGTCCAGCATGATAAGGGCCGCCGGGTTGGCCGCCAGCCAGTCCAAGGCCGCCGGGCCGCTGTCCACCTGGGCGACGGTCCAGCCCATCTTGTCCAGCATGCGGCTGGCCAGCAGGCGGTTCACCGGCTGATCGTCAACGACAAGGGCGTGACACGGTTGGCTCATCAAGCGGCTCAGGCGAGGGAAGACCAAGCATGCTCGCATTTTTGACCGTCGGGGTGAAGCGGAAGCTTCCCCCGACGGGGTGTTGACACAAAACCGTCATGAAACGACCGCGCGCAGATGCCGCACCGGGCGGCCCGGCGACAGCGCTTCCGCCGACCGGGCGATGGCCTGGGCGTCGATGCCGAAATGGCGGTACAGATCGGCCAGCGTCCCGGTCTGGCCGAAATGCTCCACCCCCAGCGCCCGCGTGCGATGCCCGGCGACCGAACCGAGCCAGCCCAGCGTCGCCGGGTGGGCGTCGGCAACCGTCACCAGGGCGCAATGGGGCGGCAGCCCGTCGAGCAGCCGTTCGATGTGCGAACGGGCGTGGCTCAAGCCCCGCTCCCGCGCCCGCTGCGCCGCGCTCCAGCCCGCGTGCAGGCGGTCGGCGGAGGTGACGGCCAGCAACCCGACATCCCGCCGATCCTCGCCCAGCAGCCCGACCGCCTCGATGGCTTCGGGCGCGATGGCCCCGGTGTAGGCGATGACGACCTGGGCGTTCGGCCCCGGACGGCGCAGCCAATAGCCGCCATCGACGACGTCGCGCGCCAGCCCCTCGTCCATCACGCGGGTCGGCTGCTCCAGCGCGCGCGAGGACAGGCGCAGATAGACCGCCCCGCCGGTTTCGTCGCGCAGCCAGTTGCGTTCGTCCGGCTCCGTCCCGTCCTTGGCCCCCTCCCGCTGCATGTAGTCGAAGGCCCAGCGCATCACCACCGCCAATTCGTCGGCGAAGGCCGGTTCAAAATAGGCCAGGCCATCCTGCGCCATCCCCACCAACGGGGTGGCGATGGATTGGTGCGCCCCGCCTTCCGGGGCCAGCGTCACCCCCGACGGCGTCGCCACCAGCAGGAACCGCGCGTCCTGGTAACAGGCGTAGTTCAACTGATCGGCCCCGCGCATGATGAAGGGGTCGTAAACCGTGCCGATGGGCAACAGCCGCTCGCCGAACAGCGAATGCGACAGGCCCAACGCCGACAGCATGATGAACAGGTTGGACTCGGCGATGCCCAGCTCCATGTGCTGGCCCTTGGGCGAGAACTCCCAATTGTAGGTCGAGGGGATGCGTTCCTTTTTGAACACGTCGGCCATCTCGCGCTTGGCGAACAGGCCGCGCCGGTTGACCCAGGCGCCGAGGTTGGTGGAGACGGTGACGTCGGGGGCCGTCGTCACGATCCGTTCGGCCAGTTCCGACCGCTCGCGCCCCACCTCGTTCAGAATCAGGCCGAAGGAGGCTTGGGTGGACAGGCTTTTCTGGCTGGGGACCGGCAGGGCCGCCGGAACCGGAACCGCCGCCGCGCTGTGGCGCCGCCGCCCCTTTTGAGCGAAGGGCACGCGCGCCAGAAAGGCTTCGAGCGTCGCGCCCGGCAGATCCAGCCCCTCGAACGGCTCCCACTCCTGGCCGGGGCGGATGTTGCAGGCGGCGCGGAAACCGTCCATCTGGGCGGGCGTCAACAGGCCGGAATGATTGTCCTTGTGACCGGCCAGCGGCAGCCCGGCGCCCTTGATGGTGTAGGCGATGAAGCAGACCGGGCGGTCGTGCGTCCGCGCCGCGTGGAAGGCGTCGAGCAGGGAGGGCAGATCATGGCCGCCCAGATTGCCCATCAGCCGCGCCAGTTCCGCGTCGTCGCGCCGCTCGATCAAGGCCGTCACCGGCCCCTGGTCGCCCAGATCATCCATCAGGCGCCGCCGCCACGCCGCGCCGCCCTGATAGGTCAGCGCCGCATAGAGCTGGTTCGGGCAGGTGTCGATCCAGTCGCGCAGCCGCTCGCCGCCCGGCTCCTGAAAGGCCGCCTGCATCAGCGACCCGTATTTCAGGATCACCACGTCCCAGCCAAAGGCGCGGAAGATGTTCTCCAACCGCTCCCACAGCCCTTCGCGGATCACCGCGTCCAGGCTCTGGCGGTTGTAATCGACGATCCACCAGGTGTTGCGCAGGCCGTGTTTCCAGCCTTCCAGCAGCGCCTCAAAGATGTTGCCCTCGTCCATTTCGGCGTCGCCGACCAGCGACACCATGCGCCCTTCGGGCAGATCCGGGGCGAGAGCCTTGGCCTTCAAATAATCCTGGGTCAGCGAGGCGAACAGCGTCTGCGCCACCCCCAGCCCGACCGAGCCGGTGGAGAAATCGACGTCGTCCACGTCCTTGGTCCGCGACGGGTAGGATTGCGCGCCCTTGTAGCCCCGGAAATTCTCCAGCTTTTCGCGGGTCTGGTTGCCCAGCAGATACTGGATGGCGTGGAAATTCGGGCTGGCGTGCGGCTTGACCGCCACCCGGTCCTCGGGCCGCAGCGCCGAGAAATAGAGCGCCGTCATGATTGTAGCGCGCCAAATGGTTTGACGTGATCCGCCAGATGGTTTGACAGTTTCGCG